>CAMTFK010000124.1 GCA_947071285.1 uncultured Bacteroides sp.
AAACTTATTAAGTCATAACAACCGAAGTTGTCAACTAAAACCAGTACACATCAGTTCCCACGAAGGGGAACGAGCGTTCCCACAGTAAGGAACTCCAGTTTCCACGGTAGGGAACTGCAGTTTCCTAGCATAGGAACTGGAGTTTCTAAGGCTTGGAAACGAGCGTTCTCAAGCATAGAAACGAGAGTTTCCTGGCTATAGGAAACTGCAATCACTTATATATCAATACATACAGCTCAGTATCTTTAAAACAAGATGAAGGGAGTGAAGCCCTCAAAAACGAGCATTTACGCGGGCCCTTCACCCTGTAACCTCCATCAGCAAGGCAATACAAGAAAAAGGTGAATGGCTGAAGGCTGAAATAACAACCTTCTGGTAGTGGAATAAAATGTTGCTGAGCGGTTATGAATCAGTTACGAGCTACGGGCTACAAGCTACAAGTGCCTTTCGGAACATAGTGCAGCCACTTGTAGCTTGTAGCCCGTAGCTCGTAACTTTATCCCTTTCTGCGGCGCTTTTGCATCAATTAACCAACAAAAGGTTGCTCCTTTACGAAAGATTCGTAACTTTGAACAAAAAACTATATATTATGAAACGACTCAATTTCTTACTCGGCAGTCTGCTACTATGCATATGCTGCACTATTCAAGCTAAAAACAAAGTGATAGAACAGCCTCCGTTCATCGTAAGCAGCACCACTTCTATCGAAGTCAGCAAAGTAGAGATTAGCGATACGGCTACCGTCCTGCACATCTACGCCAAATACCGGCCTAAGAACTGGATAAAGATTGCCGCAGGGAGTTATCTGAAAGACAATAACGGGGAAACTTATCCATTGCGTTCAGGTATAGGCATCACACCGGACAAAGAATTCTGGATGCCGGAATCGGGCGAAGCGGAATTTCAATTAGTATTTCCTCCCCTCCCCGCCTCGGTTACTTCCGTAGACTTCACCGAAGGAGCCGACATAGAAAACGGGTTCAGCATTTGGGGAATACAACTGAAAGGCAAAAACCTGCCGAAACTGATACTGCCCCAAGAAGCCGTTGTACATAAGGTGGATATGAAAGCTGAATTACCTGAACCGGTCGTCGGATACAATAAAGCCGTTCTGAAAGGTAAATTGCTGGACTTCTACCCCGGCATGCCGTCGCCAATCACCCTGGTGGCATGGGAAAGTGCCAAAGGTGACCTGTCGGAAATCCTGATAGATATTCAGTCGGATGGAAGTTTCAGCAAAGAAGTGCCATTGACAAGCAGCACGCCATGTACGATATACATGTCCGGTAGCAGTCCGCTCCAGATTTTCATGGAACCGGGACAAACTACAGAAGTATACATCAATATGCGTGAAATCTCCCGACGCAGCTCCAAATTCCACAAAGAGGGAAAACCTAACGGAGAAGTCATATATGTAAATGGTCCGTTGGCTGCCATAGCGCAAGAATTGAACCGGGATATGCCTGATACGAACATACAACAGAAAGTGTATAAGAATATAAAGGAGCTTGCCGGAATAGGTATAGATGCATATAAAGAACGTATACTTAAAATTTCTGAGGAAGTGCAGGCAGAAATAGACAAGCTCTCCTGCAGTCCGGCAACACGCCAGTTGCTCACGAGCAACAACAAACTGTCTACCATCGGATTATTACGTTCAGCAGCTAATTCACTGACATCGGCTGCCATTGAAGCCAATCAGTTGAAACGGGAAGAAGCACAAAAGTACTATTTGGAACTTGCCAGACAAGTACCCGACAACTATATTCCCAATGCTGATTTTGCACTACTGAATATTCCGCAAACAACCTGGTCCAGCCAATACGTAAACATCATAGCAGGCTATTACAGCCGAAGTGAAGACTTTGCCAAAGCATGGGGAACCGACAGCGGCATCTTCTTTGATATCGCCCGAACCATTCCTATCTACCGGGGTATCAAGGACTTCACACCGATAACCGAAGAACAAAAAGCAACTCTTGCTACCCTGCCCACCGCTTACCGTGATATGGTGGTTGCTGCCAACGATGAATTACTGGCAAGAATTGAAGCCAATAAGAAAAAGACGGGCTTCACCGTTAATGAAGCCGGAGAGGTCAGCGACGAGGATCTTTTCGCCTCCATCATCAGCAAATTCAGTGGCAAAGTGCTATTGGTTGATTTCTGGGCTACCTGGTGCGGCCCGTGCCGCATGGCCAACAAAGAAATGATACCTATGAAAGAAGAGCTGAAAGACAAAGATATCGTATATCTGTACATCACCGGCGAAACTTCTCCGTTGAAGACCTGGGAGAACATGATTCCTGATATTCATGGTGAGCACTACCGCGTAACGGCTGCCCAATGGAACTATCTGGGCAAGAGTTTCAATATTTCAGGTGTTCCCACCTATCTTATTATAGACCGTGAAGGAAATATAAAATACAGGCAAGTAGGTTTCCCCGGTGTGAACACCATGAAGGAGGAACTTCTAAAGGTTGCCGGTAAATAAGAAAAGACAGCAAACCTGCACAAGGTGAAGTTGATAAAACAAACACTGCCCATCATTTTCGTGGAAATGATGGGCAGTTGCATTTAGTTTATTTCTTATCCGGTTCCGCTTGCCACTCTTTGGCTCCCTGTTCCTTCAATTTACTTGTAATTGCCTTAGCTTTGTCCATAGTCTCTTTTTCTTCTTCGGGACTTGCATAGGCAAACTTATAGCCTTTCACAACATCCCATTCGCCACGGGTAAAGTCAGGAAACTCTACAGCGGCACAATTGTTATCCATAGAAAGCTCACCCAATTCGGCCAGGCAGCACCATTCAGCCAAGTCATACACATCCAAGTCTAAAGGTAAGCCATTCTGCAGGCAATACACCAACCGGCTATCCATAATGAAGTCCATACCTCCATGGCCTCCTACTTCTTTAGCCATCTCACCGTATTTCTTCAATATCGGATGCTGGAATTTATCTACAAGCGCCTGCATTTCTTCCTTCGGCAGGAAACTATGCGTATTCAGATTGTCAACTTGCGGTTCTACGCCCGAAGCGGCCAGTTGCTTGGAGTCGAGCGCGTATCCCTCAATCGGATACTTATTTGCAAACCCTTTGGTACCGGTTAGTTGATACAAACGGTTATAGGGCTGCGGCGTCATCACATTATGCTGTATCTCAATTACTTTTCCATTTGCAGTACGAATCAGAGTGGTAGTATGGTCACCGTTACGGAAATCATCGCATGCCTCTCCGGTTCGCTTTTCTACCAAGTCTTTACCTACAACGGACTTCGTATCCATAGCCACCAGAGTCACCATGCGGTCGCCACGATGAATATCAAACGCCAGTGCCACAGGGCCAAGACCATGCGTAGCGTATACATCTCCACGATGCTTTTTGTTGTAATCCAGACGCCATCCCAACTTGTCATTCTCACCATTTTTCCAGTAATGATCCCAGAATGGGCTCAGTTCGTGGATATAAGCCCCTTGTCCACGGATAACTTCACCAAACACGCCTTGCTGAGCCATATTCAGCGTATTCATTTCAAACCAGTCATAGCAGCAGTTTTCCAGTATCATGCAGTGCTTGCGGGTCTTTTCGCTCATATTAATCAGGTCCCAGCACTCCTGAAGATTCATAGCAGAGGGCACCTCTATTGCCACATGCTTTCCATTTTCCATAGCACACATCGCTACAGGAAAGTGATGCAGCCAATCGGTAGCGATATAAACAAGGTCTATATCCTCACGTTTGCAAAGTTCTTCATATCCTTTTTCTCCGGAATAAACAGTGGCTTTAGGCAAGGAGGCTTTCTCCAGATACTTCTGGCAGTTCTCTGCGCGCGATTGTTCATAATCGCAAAGGGCCACAATCTGCGTACCGGGGATGTGAGTGAAGCGTTCCACAGCTCCGGGACCACGCATTCCCAAACCAACAAAGCCTACACGAACTACTTCCATCTTCGGAGCAGTCAGCCCGATTACACTTTGCTGCCCTGCCGGACGCTCAGGAGTTTTCACTACAATGGTTCCATTCTTCCACTCCCACTGAGTTCCCTTATCATTAGTCTGCACAGTAGAATTCTGAGAAGTGCATGCACACAAAGCGACACACATACCCAATAACAATGATTTCAAAATCCTCATAACTATTAAATTTAAAGTATTAAGTTTGTATTGTATTACAATATATAGGACTACAAAAATACATTACTGCAGGAATAAATGTCACATATGCTGCAATAGTTTAGATTAATTAACTCACTGCCCGTTGCTTTATTACGAACTTTTCGTAGCTTTGCATTGAATTCATTTTAATACTTTATTTCCATGGAAAAATTAACAATACAAGAAGAAGAAGTAATGATCTACATCTGGGAACTGGGTAGTTGCTTCGTAAAAGACATTGTTGCCAAATATCCCAAACCGACACCTCCGTACACAACAGTAGCGTCCATCGTTAAAAACCTGGAACGCAAAAAGTATGTCACATCCGCCCGTGTGGGAAATACGTATCAATACACTCCTGCCATTCGTGAAAGCGAATACAAACGTACTTTCATGAGCGGCTTTGTGCACAACTATTTTGAGAATTCATACAAGGAAATGGTTTCGTTCTTCGCCAAAGAGCAAAAGATTTCGACCAATGACCTGAAAGATATTATTGATATGATTGAAAAAGGAAAAGAATGAAGATTTATGATTTTTGATTTATGATTTATATCATCCGGAATAAGGGAGGAACTTTTCATAAATCAAGAAATACATAATTCACAAATTATAAATCATAAATTGATATGTTGGCCTATTTTCTAAAAATCAACGTAGCCATTGCGCTGTTTTATGCGTTCTACCGGCTGTTTTTCTATAAAGACACGTTCTTCACGTGGCGCAGGGTAGCATTACTCTGTTTCTTTGCCGTATCCGCCGTCTATCCACTGCTGAATATACAAGCATGGATTACGGAGCAGGAACCTATGGTAGCAATGGCAGATTTGTATGCTGACATCGTTTTGCCGGAACTCACCTTTACACCGGAACAAGCCACTTTCGACTGGAAAACGCTTTTGCTCCAAACGGCGGGTTTCATCTATTGGGGAGTAGTAATCATATTGGCTATCCGTCTCCTCATACAACTTGCAGGCATTATCCGGCTGGCTTTCCGTTGTCGGAAAACACGAATTGAAAATGCCAATGTACATCTGCTCAAACAAGCGGGCGGACCTTTTTCTTTCTTTCACTGGATATTCATTCATCCAGATTCTCACACCAAAGATGAACTAAGCGAAATATTAATTCACGAACAAACCCATGCCAATCAATGGCATTCGATTGATGTACTTGTCAGTGAAAGCGTATGCGTGTTCTGCTGGTTCAATCCTTTTGCCTGGCTCATGAAACGGGAAATCCGCACCAATCTGGAATATCTGGCGGACAACCGTGTACTGGAAACCGGGCATGACTCTAAAGCCTATCAGTATCATCTGTTAGGATTATCCCATCATAAGGCTGCAGCAACTATCTATAACAGTTTTAATGTATTACCCTTAAAAAAACGCATCAAAATGATGAACAAAAAGAGAACCCGAGAAATAGGGAGAACTAAGTATCTTATGTTTCTCCCCTTGGCAGCCTTACTTATGATTATCAGCAACATCGAAGCCGTGGCACGCACCACGAAAGAAGTTGCCAGAGATGTCATAGAGGCTGTGGAAGATAATCTGACGTCAGATACAACGGCGCCAGATATGGAAGTTGCTACTGAAACGGCACCGCTGGAAACACCGGCACCGCAACAGGATAAAGACAAGCTTGTGACTTACAAAGGAGTAGTAGTGGATAAAGACGGAAAAGCAGTGGAAGGCGCTGAGTTTTTCGTTGATGGCGACTTCAAATTACCACAAGGTCAATCGTATGTCACGGGAAAGAACGGTAATTTTTCTTTCAAAGCATTCGAGAATGCTAAAATGATAGTTATTTGGAAAAAAGATGGAAAAATGATGGGGGTACCCGCCACTGTCAACAAAGAAAACAACTCCAACATGAAGATTGTCATGGATAGGGAATGGCACAATCCACCTGTTGATGACCCGGACTATCCAGTATATGAAGTAGTGGAAACAATGCCGGAATACCCTGATGGCGGAATGTCAGGAATGATGCAATTCTTATCGAAAAACATCAGATATCCGGTGAATGCACAGAAGAATGGCACACAAGGACGCGTTACTGTACATTTTGTTGTAAACGCAGACGGAAGTCTTTCCAACATAGGAATTATCCGTGGAGTAGACCCTGAATTGGACGGTGAAGCAGTGCGCGTTATCAGTGCAATGCCTAAATGGAAACCCGGTACACAGGGAGGTAAACCTGTCCGGGTGAAGTATACAGTTCCTGTAATGTTCCGCTTAAAAGATGACGCAGTCCCAAAAGAAGACTACAAGCCTATAGAAAAAGTCGATGAAATGGTAGTCGTGGGTTATGTCCCTAAGGAAGAATCGCCTGTCAATGAAGACGTAGTATTTGAAGTAGTGGAAGAAATGCCTTCATTCCCCGGTGGCACGAATGGATTAATGCAATATTTATCCAAAAACATCAAATATCCGGTAGAGGCACAAAAAGAAAAGGTGCAAGGACGGGTAGTCATACAAATGATAGTCGATAAAAATGGTAATGTCACACGTCCTAAAATCATCGAGGGCGTAAATCCATCTTTGGATGCAGAAGCAATCCGTGTTACTACGAACATGCCTAAATGGAAACCGGGTATGCAAAGAGGAAAAGCAGTAGACGTGAAATACACATTCCCTATCGTTTTCAGATTACAATAAAGTAACCTCTATTCAGTTTAAATTCTCTCTTACACAATAGATTATCCGCAAGTCCTCCCCCTGATCATTTATTCCGGCATCAAGGGGAGGATGCAGATAATCATAAAATTCTTGCACCATGAAAAAGCTACTTGTTCTATTATCCTTCTTATTTATAATCAACACAGTCAATGCACAGGAAGACCCAAAGAAATACTTGCAGAAAGTACTCAATAACCTCGAAAAGGTAGAGTCGGCAAGCTACACGAGTTTTAATGAATCCTGGCAACCCGGTGATACAGTTCCGGTATTTACTCATTCTGATTATACCAATGAATACAATAATCCGAATGATAGTACCATTGGAGCAAGTTATGCTTCTTTCGAAATGAAAGATATGGGCAAAATGGTCTTTTGTTATGATGGAAACAAAAGAGTATTAGTATACGACGACGACAAGGCAATTGTAGAAGACGACTTCACTGCCCGGCCACTACCTTTCAGATTAGTGGGACCGCCTTTTTACAACTTCACTAAAAACATAATCAAATACGCTCTGCAAACAAAGGACAACATAACCGTTGACTTGCAAGATAAAGGTAACGATTATTTTTTCAGATTGGTTATTGAAGAAGATACCCAAGTGGAATTCTTCGGTAAAGCCTATCACATGCCGGAACCGCCATTTTATGTAGAACCGACCTCAATCTATGAGCTATGGATACGTAAGTCGGACAATCTACCTTATAAAGCACGGAGAGAAATGTCGCATGATATATCAGTTACGACTATTACATCCGTAGAATTCAACAAGTTGTCCATTAATGATTTCAATGTATCTGATTATTACCCAAAGGGGTATACTGTTGAGCCATACGGATACGGTAATAAAAAAGCTGCCTCAGCACCCGAACTTACAGGCAAGCAGGCCCCGGAATGGACTTTAAACGACTCCAATGGCAATCCGGTATCACTTGCCAACCAAAAAAGCAAAGTGTTGCTAATCAACTTTACCGGAATAGGCTGTGGTGCCTGTCAGGCTGCCGTTCCCTTCCTGAAAGAATTGAAAGGCAAATTCAGTAATGAAGATTTCGACCTTATAGCAATAGAAGGCTGGAGCCGGAAGGAACATTCCATTCAAGTGTATGCAAATAATAAAAAGCTCAATTACACCATTCTGAATGCAAACGACCAGGTAATCAAAGACTATCAAACAGGGAATGCAGCCCCCTTCTTCTTCATACTGGACAAACACCACATTATCAGAAAAGTTATCAGGGGGTATGGCAATGAAAGAACAGACAAAGAAATTATGGATGCTATAACGGAATTATTATAGAAACATGTCCCAATAAAAAAACAGTAGATTGAGCTATCCATACTCAGTCTACTGTTTCTTTTATAAATCATAAGGGATACTTCTTATTTCTGCATCTTCACCACTTCCGTCGGTACCATTTCCACATTCCGTTTATCTACCTGGCGAACCACACTTGCCGCTAATTGCAGGAAAGCACGTCCTGTCACAGTATTCTCATCAAGCGCTACCGGTGTACCTTTGTCGCCACTTTCGCAGATGCTTTGTACAATAGGAATTTGCCCCAATAAAGGCACATTCATTTCCTCCGCCAGCTTCTTGGCACCTTCTTTACCGAAAATATAATATTTATTTTCCGGTAGTTCGGCAGGCGTAAACCAAGCCATATTCTCTACCAAACCGAGAATAGGAACATTTACCTTTTCATTGACAAACATATTGATACCTTTACGGGCATCGGCCAATGCAACGGCTTGCGGAGTACTGACTACGATGGCACCTGTCAAAGCGAGCGTCTGAACCACTGTCAGGTGAATATCGCTTGTACCGGGAGGCAGGTCGATAAGGAAATAATCAAGGTCGCCCCAATTCGCATCCGCTATCAGTTGCTTCAAGGCATTACTTGCCATGCCGCCACGCCACAGGGTAGCCTGGTCAGGGTCTACAAAAAAACCGATAGAGAGCAGTTTAATGCCATATTTCTCAACAGGTATAATCAAATCACGACCACCTATATTCTCTGCATAGGGGCGTGCATCTTCCACCTGGAACATCTTCGGCATAGACGGACCGAAAATATCAGCATCGAGCAGACCAACCTTGTAACCCAGCTTTGCCAAAGACACCGCAAGATTGGCAGATACCGTCGATTTACCCACACCTCCTTTACCGGAAGAAATTCCAATAATATTCTTCACTTGCGGCAACAACTTGCCCGGTTCGGGACGTGCTGCCTGCTTACTCTCCGTAGCGATGGAAACTTCAATCTCCTTAGATACATATGTGTGAATAGCCGCTTCTGCCGCCTTTACCACAGATTTCATGAAAGGGTCGGTCGGCTTCTCGAATATCAGTGAGAAACTAACTTTCATTCCATCAATACGTAAATTATCGGCAACCATCTCCGCCTCTACGAGGTTCTTTCCGGTACCGGGGTATCGCACTGTTGCCAGTGCATCTAAAATCAGTTTAGGATAAAGTGTCATAATCTAAAATGGTTATTTTGAAGTTTGCAGTCCGCTCCGCTTGCTGCGGTTGTAACTGCGATACTCATCTAACTCTATTTCCACATCGGGTTCATGTAGTTCGCCTTCTTCGGGCAGATGAAACTTGATATACTTGATGTTCAGCCCGCGATCCAACCACTGTTGTTCATAATAAGTCTTGATACTGAGAATATCATCGGCCATGCCGGAGTGATACAGGTCTTCTGTCATCACATCCACCGGAAGGTGATTCTCTTCAATCATGTAGCAGGTATAAGTGAACATGAAATTACTATCTGTCTTGAGATGGATGATGCCATCCGGTTTCAGAAATTTGCGATAACGCTTCATGAAATAGGTGGAGGTCAAACGCTTGGTTGCTTTCTTCATCTGCGGATCGGAGAAGGTCAGCCATATTTCACTTACCTCATTCTCAGCAAAGAAACGGTCGATAATTTCGATGTTCGTACGCAGGAAAGCGACATTCTTCATGCCAGCCTGCATCGACTCCGTAGCACCCGACCACATACGGGCACCTTTGATGTCTACGCCGATAAAGTTCTTTTCAGGAAATAGCTTTCCCAAGCCTACGGTGTATTCGCCACGTCCGCAACCTAATTCCAAAACAATGGGACGGTCATTCCCAAAGAATGACCCGTTCCATTTTCCTTTCATCTCAAAGGGCACGTCATCTACTGCCGAATAGGGGTATTCGAACACATGCGGATAACTTGCCATGTCGGCAAACTTCGCTAACTTACCTTTACTCATGCGTTATTCCACAATGGTTACCCAGCCGTGCGTATCAGGCTCGTCACCATATTGGATTCCACGCAGCTTGTTGTACAACTTGGTGCAGATAGGTCCCGGTTTGCCGTCTTTGGCTATCACATATGAATGTTCATTCTCAGGGTCATCAATACGTTCAATCGGACTGATAACGGCTGCTGTTCCGCAAGCACCAGCTTCTTCGAAAGTGGTAAGTTCTTCTTCCGCAATCGGACGACGTTCGACCTTCATGCCCATATCTTCGGCCAACTGCATTAAGCTCTTGTTTGTGATAGAAGGCAGGATGGAAGTGGACAAAGGAGTGATATACGTATTATCCTTGATTCCGAAGAAGTTGGCAGCACCACATTCATCGATGTATTTCTTTTCTTTTGCATCCAGATAGAACTCTGCAGAGTAACCTGCCGCATGAGCTTCCTGGCTGGCACGCAAACTGGCAGCATAGTTACCACCAACTTTATAGATACCGGTTCCGAGTGGAGCTGCACGGTCGTACTTACGTGTGATTACATAAGGAGTAGCAGCAAAACCACCCTTGAAGTACGGGCCTACCGGAGTTACAAATATCAGGAACATATATTCGCTGGACGGACGTACGCCCACCTGCGCACCTGTTCCAATCAGCAACGGACGGATATAAAGGGATGCACCGCTTTCGTAAGGCGGAATGAAACGTTCGTTCATCTTTACTGCTTTCAGCACAGCTTCCTTGAAACGTTCTGTTGGCAATTCAGCCATCATAATACCACGGCAGGTGGATTGCAAACGAGCTGCATTTTCTTCCAAACGGAAGATACGAACCTTACCATCTTTTCCACGGAAAGCTTTCAAACCCTCAAACGCTTCCTGACCATAATGCAAACAAGTAGCCGCCATGTGTATGTTGAGAAGTTCGCTACTGCTGGTTTCAAGTTCTCCCCATGCGCCATCACGGAAATTAATTCTCACATTGTAATCTGTCTTCATGTATCCGAATGACAGATTAGACCAATCTATTTCTTTCATATCTCAAAGTATTAGTAATCTCATTACGTACATTCTGCAACAAATTTACTCTTTATTCTTCACATTCTCGCTTCTCCGACAGTAATTTTTCAATTTCCTTATCGGCTTTGGTCAATTTATCGCTGCAAAACGCAATAATCTCATTCGCTTCCTTTATTTTTTCGGCAAGCGCATCAATTTCCAATTCATTATTGTCTATCTGGCGGACAATCTTCTCCAAACGTTCCATGGCTTGGGAATAAGTTTCTTTTTTCTTCGGAGTAGGCATAAGAGTATTTATGATTTATGATTTATAGTTGAAGTTACTTCTCCCCGATAGAAGCGGGTGAGTATTTCATCATTCTCATTCAGGAAAGCAGCATCTTTCACAGCTTTCCCATCTTTCAAGGTGATGCTATAACCACGGGCAAGCATCTTTTCAGGAGAGGCATCAGTCAGGCGCTGCTTCAGCAGTTCCAGACGATGACGCTGACGCGAAAGAGAAGACGTAACTGCCTGAGAAATATCTCTTCGGGCAGTCAACAGGGTTAGCTTGGCATCAGAGACACGGCGGACAACGGCAGAGGGAATACGATTTCTATATAAATTCAGTTTACGATGCTCTTCCGTCAGGCGTGAGAGGACGCTTTCGTGCAAGCGGCTGGCAAGAACTTCCAGCCCGTCGGCAGCAAGGTCCATACAGTCAATGAGGTATTCGGCAGCAGCTGTAGGGGTTTTCACACGGGTATGCGCCACAGAGTCGAGCACCGTATCATCTCTTTCGTGTCCTATTCCGGTAATTATAGGCAATGGGAATTGTGCACAAGCGGCAGCAAGCAGGTAAGTGTCGAAGCCTGAAAGATCGGAAGTAGCCCCACCACCACGGATGATAACCACGGCATCAAATTCATCTTGACGGTTAAGAATCAAATCCAAGGCTGCCAATACAGACTCTTCCACACGGTCGCCTTGCATCAATGCAGGGAATAGCTCCGTATAGAAGAAAAAGCCACGGGGATTATTCTGCAACTGATGGCAGAAATCGCCATAGCCGGCAGCCGTAGGGGAAGAAATTACGGCAATACGTTGCGGCAAATCGGGCATCTCCAACTCTTTATTCAAAGTCAGTACTCCTTCTTCTTCCAACTGTTTCAAAATCTCCCGGCGACGGCGCGCCATATCGCCCAGAGTATAGGTAGGATCAATATCCTGCACCGTAAGGCTATAGCCGTAAAGCTCATGAAAACTGACCGAAACCTGCACCAACACTTTGATGCCGGAAACAAATGCTTGTCCTGTAGCCTCTTCAAAATAAGGTTTCAGTAGCCGATAGACATTCGACCAGATTGTACCCCGCGCCTTCGCAACCAAACCATTGCTACGGGGATCTTTCTGAATAAATTCCAGGTAGCAATGCCCGGTACTGTTCGTTCGCACATCACTCAACTCAGCCTGCACCCAATATTCATCCGGCAGGCATTGTTCGAGGCTACGACGCACTAAGGCATTAAGTTCTAAGAGAGATAAAGTTTCCATCATGTAGCGGTTTTGAATCAGTTACGAGTTACGAGCTACAGGCTACAAGCTACAAGTGCCTTTCGGAACATAGCGCAGCCACTTGTAGCTTGTAGCCTGTAGCTCGTAACTTTACTCCTTTCTTATCAGTTATGAATCTACTCCACCACTGATTCGTCTTAATTCTTTGACTTATAATCATTATACGCCTTCCACAT
>CAMTFK010000125.1 GCA_947071285.1 uncultured Bacteroides sp.
GATTAATATATCTACATTTGAATTCAGAACGTTATAAAAAGACAGATAAGTACATGGGAATTAGCACGGTAACCGATCAAAAGTGGAATATAGTCCGCTATTCGGCAGAAGACAAAGAACGCTGGGATCGCTTTGTACGTCGCTCCAAAAACGGCACTTTCCTGTTGCAACGCGATTATATGGATTACCATGCCAACCGTTTTGAGGACTGCTCCCTATTGGTTCTTTGTAACCAAAAACTAACAGCCCTCCTCCCGGGAAATCTTTCCGGCGATTGCTTCTATTCGCACCAGGGACTGACCTATGGCGGAATGCTCCTCTCCCCTTCCACCACTCTGCAACAAGCCGAGAGTGCTTTCTGCACCGCACTGAATTACTTACAGAGAGAGTGCAACGTTAAGGCACTGACCTATCGGGCCATTCCCCATATCTACCACCGTTATCCGGCAGAAGAAGACTTATATATACTTACTCGCCTGGGAGCCACACTTACGGCCCGCAGCATCTCTTCCGTTATTCCACTGGACGACCGCCTGCCTTTCCGCACCCTACGCCGCCGACAGTTGAAAAAGGCACAGGCATGCGACCTGGCAATTATAGAAGACGAAGACTTTGCCTCCTTCTGGAACATACTGGAGGAGAACCTGCACGGACGATACAGCGTGAGCCCGGTGCATTCACTGGAAGAAATCCTCCGGCTATACAGAAACTTTCCCCGCCAGATTTCCCTCTTCCGCGTATGCGACGGAACAGAAACAGTAGGCGGTTGCGTAGTATATGAGACTGATGAAGTAACCCACGTGCAATACATTGCTGCTACGCCACGCGGGAAAAAGTGTGGTGCACTCGACTTGCTTTTCCACCAACTGATATACGACCGTTATGCCCGGAAGCGTTACTTCGACTTTGGCATCTCCACCGAACATGGCGGACAAATACTGAATGAAGGATTGCTTTTCCAGAAAGAAGGTTTCGGGGCAAGAGCTATCATGTACGATGTTTATGAATTGAAGCTATGATAAAGTATTTAGACCTGCAAAGAATCAACGCCTCCTTTGAACCGGAACTCTCGGATGCCTTGTTGCGCGTCTCCCACTCCGGATGGTATCTGCATGGTGAAGCTACCGCCCATTTCGAACAGGAGTTTGCCAACTATTGCGGCACGGCTCACTGCATCGGCACAGGAAACGGTCTGGATGCCCTCACTCTGATATTCCTTGCTTACCGCGAACTCGGAGTGATGAATGCAGGGGATGAAGTGATTGTTCCCGCCAACACCTATATCGCTACCCTGCTTTCCGTTCTGCGTGCCGGATTAAAGCCGGTACTTTGCGAACCTTCTCCCGAAACATGCAATATATGTGTGCGTCATGCCGAAACATTAATAACCGGGCGTACACGTGCCATAGTGCCGGTACATCTCTACGGTCGCCTGGCAGATATGGAGGGAGTACATAATTTAGCCAACCGCTACGGATTAAAAATCATAGAAGATGCCGCCCAGGCACATGGAGCAATCTATGATGAAGGTTTACCGGGAAAAGAGAATCAGCCTTGGCGTGCAGGGAATCTGGGTGATGCCGCCGCCTTTAGTTTCTACCCCGCCAAGAATCTGGGGGCACTGGGAGACGGAGGCGCCATCACTACCCATGACGCAGAACTTGCCGCTATCGCCCGTTCCATCGCTAATTACGGTTCTACGGAAAAGTATATTCATTTGTATCAAGGCGTAAACAGTCGCCTGGACGAGTTGCAGGCAGCCGTCCTTTCTGTGAAACTTCCCCGTCTGAACAAAGACAATGCCCGGAGAAGAGAAATAGCGAAGTTATATAAAGAAAACATTCATTGGGAACACCTGAACTTGCGAAGTACCGTCCATGCCGGTGACATCAACGAGGCTAACGTCTTCCATATCTTTCCCATCTTTTCTTCCCGACGGGATGAGCTGCAACGTCACCTGGCAGCACACAACATCCATACCCAAATCCACTACCCGATTCCGCCCCACCGCCAGGAAGCACTGAGGCAGGAATATGGAATGCAACAACTCCCCATTGCAGAACGCATCCACAATGAGGAGTTGAGTCTTCCTATCTCTCCATTACTAACGGATGAAGAGGCAGGACAAGTAATTGATTGTATAAACGCTTTCGTTTAAAACGAAACCACCTTATTAAAAGAAGACTTAGGCTGTAAGTTGTCGTCAAACAGAAGCGGGTAATTGCGTTGGCGATTGCCATGACGGCGGTCCAGCCATGAATCACCATCATAAACATTCCAGAAGGTTACATTGCGAATCACATTCTTATGGTCGCGCATCACCCGGAACAGCATATCATACTGGGCAACTTGTGCGGCATCAGCCTCAGCCGTCATCTCCAACTCCTTGTCAGTTTGTTCCACATTGAGTTGTCCACCTTGTTCTCCGGTATTGATGCGTACATCAAGCTCGGTGATATGGATATTATCAACCACCTGAGAATAAAGCTCGATAGCCTTTCTGAATTCATCTTCCGTAGGAGACGATATATTGTAATGTCCCTGCATACCGATACCGTGAATGGGGATTCCTTCCTCCTTCATACTCTTCACCATATTATAGATACGGTCGCGCTTAGCAGGATTCGTTTCATTATAATCATTGTAGAAAAGCAATGCTTTCGGGTCAGCTTCATGGGCATATTCAAACGCTTTCTTAATGAATTCGTCTCCTGCAATCTTATAATAAGTAGATTGCCGGTAAGGTACCTCTGCATCAGGATTATCCGTGATAGCTTCGTTCACTACATCCCAGGCATATACAACATCCTTATAACGGTTCACTATAGTATGAATATGCTCTCTCATCCTTTCGAACAGAACTTCTTTCGATACCAGCTCACCATTTTCATCACGATACATCCAATCGGCCGTCTGGTTATGCCACACGAGACAATGTCCGCGAAGGCCAATCTTGTTCTCGCGGGCGAAGTTGGCAATCTTATCAGCATTTTCCCAGTTCCATTCTCCCTCTACAGGTTGTGTAGGTTGGGGTTTCATGTCATTTTCCGCAGTGATGCTGTTGAAGTGGGTGGTAATCAGCGACACCTGTTCAGGCGAATTCAGATTTGCCATGTTCAGGGCACAGCCGATAGTGAAATAATCTGCATACGCATCTTTCAGATTATCAGCCTTCTTCGGTTCCTGACTGCAACCGGTAGCTGCTGCCAGCATCCCAAGGCAACAGACTGTTTTAAATAACTTCTTCATAACTTTCATTCGTTTGTTGGGTTATTAATAATCTTTATTCGACAAGAATATCATTTGCAGAAGTAGCATACAAACCAATCAAACAACCGGTAAAGCCACCGGCAACGTTAGTTGAAAGGATGTCGCCGGATACGGTGTTACCCAATTGCACAAAGTTGGTTCCATCCGTGGAATAGCTGAAATCGTAATTATCCCCGGCACCTTTCACTTGTAGCTGAATTGGATTCTTTACATCTATCTTTGCACTTGCAAGAACTTTAGACCTGCCTCTTTCCGTTCTTTCCAACACCAGATAAAAATCCTTATCTTTTTTAGTTACACCAAAAACATAATTGAAACGCTCACTCTGTACACAGGTGATACCCGCCAGGTCTTTTTCCGACTTCGGAGTATATTTCAATGTCGTAGTGAACGAGAAGTTACTATGTTGTTGTCTGTGGAAAAGCGTTGAAGTGGGTTTCACTTCCTTAATATTCACCGGGAAGGGGGTTATCTGTAATCCTCCATTCTTCAGCACAGATATGAACTCTTCGCGAGGTCCCCGCAAGCCTATCCAGCGATAATCCAACTGAGGAGATGTGAAATTCTCCGTAAACGTAAAGTTGCCATTGGGGAAGTAACCATCGCTGCCTGTCTTATTCTCAACACCTTTGGGAGTTTTCAACTTTGGCTCCATCGGGATAAGTCCATTTTCAAAGACAGGGAATTCCCCCGACCAGTCAACCGGCAGGATAAAAGTCTCACGACCAATGTTCACTCTGCCTTTCTCATTCGGGCGGATAGCCAGGAATACACCATAATATTTGCCGTCAGGACCTTCCACCAAATCGGCATGGCCGGCCCAGTCTACTATATTATTCCTGTCAGGGTTCAAATATCTCTGGCTCAAGATAGGATTACTCGGAGCAGGAGTATAAGGTCCTTTGGGATTATCACTCACAAAGATAACCTCACTATGCCAACCGCCTGTACCGCCCTCTGCACACATCAGGTAGTAGCGGCCATTCTTTTTATAAATATGCGGCGCCTCAATCCAAATGGGCTTCTTGGACAAGTCCACTCCACCGTTTACGATAATCTGGTCTGTTCCGGCTATCACCTGGTCGTTTTCCACATCATACTCCCAGATTTTGATAACGCGATGTCCGTTGTAAAGCTCCTCACCCTTATTCGGTGCATCGTTATGAACCACATATGCTTTTCCGTTGTCATCGAAAAAGATAGAAGGGTCTATTCCGTCAAACTTCAATTTAACAGGATCGCTCCAACCTTTGAAAGGGTCTTTCGTTTTCACGATGATATTTCCGAAGCCACCGGCAAACTGCGTGGTAATCATGTAGAAAGTATCGTTGTGGGGATTATACTTGATGGCCGGAGCGTATACACCGGCACTGATGCCCGTGTCGTGCACTTTCAGTTGCGAAGTACGGTCCAGCACATGGCCAATCTGCTTCCAGTTCACCAAGTCTTTCGAATGAAAGATAGGCACACCGGGAAACATGGCGAATGATGAGCATACCAGAAAATAATCGTCTCCCTTCCGGGTTATCGCCGGATCGGGATAACAGCCTTGAAGAATAGGGTTATAGAACTCACCGGCTTTCAACGGATTCTCGTTGTACACCTTGTCATTACCCTGATAAACAACCTGTGAGAACACCGGAGCATTCTTTACCTTCTTACCTTTACTACCCTGGGCAAATCCTGCCGTCGAAAACATTGCCATACAAAGGGAGCACAGAACAATCCGCTTACCCATTGAAAGCGCTGAGTTTACCTTTTTCATTTCTAATGCAAATTTCAGATTTATAATTACTAATTATTTATTTGTCGCTAATACGGAAATAATCGAAGTCTACATAGCCTCCGGGAGTCTTCGTTGCATAGTTGAAGAGTCCGAAACGATAGCCCATAAAGTGCGGAAGCGTATAAGCCATCTTAAGCTGACTACCAATCTTTGTCCACTTCTTGCCATCCAGGCTATAATAGAAGTCGGCTTTATCTTTCAGGTCTGTGAAGTCACATTCGGCTTTCAGGAATACTGTGTTCTGGTTCAGTGGCAGACTTTCCACCTCTTCCGGCTTATCAGTCTGCGCACTTACCATAACAATCTTCTTTACCCCGTTTTCAAACTTTACACCTACTAATCCATATTTCTTCTGGAGAAGCGCAAGTCCTGCAAAATCTCCTTCTTTCATGCCTGATACATCTATAGAAGTTATTCCCGAACATACCGGACCGATTGTCCGTTGTGTCAATGTGTTGCGGGCCAACAGGAAGTCATTATCCACCCGCCCGGTTTTCAGGCGCAGATACCCCTTACGTTCGCTGACTGACCAAAGGGAATTATCCGGTTGGTGGTTCCATTGCCAAACCAATGGTAAAGCCGCCTCTTTCTTCTTACGAGTGAACTCATCCGACGCTACAATGCCCGGTATCAATCCTTTACTGGCAGGGAGTTCCAATGTTTCCGGCACCTTTCCGTCAATTCCTATCACCGGCCAGCCGTCTTCCCACTTCATAGGAACCAGATAAGGGATGCGACCTACCGCACCATTATCCCGGAAAAGATAAGCAAACCACTTGCCGTCGGGAGTATCTATCAAACCTCCCTGGGCAACACCTTTATCCTGCAAGGCAACTCTGCCTTCCCAAGGTCCGTCCATGCTGTCGGAGCGATGGATGACCACTGTACGCATTCCTCCCTTGGGCCAGGTGATGTTGAATAGATAATACTTTCCATTCACCTTAAATAATTGGGAGCCTTCGGCCGGTAAGCCTATATTATCTCCGGACGGAGCACTGGCATTTTCTATAAATACCCGTTCCGTACCCTCCTTGATACCCGACAAATCTTCTTTCAGTTCAACAATACGCAGTTTGCCACCACCCCAAATCATATAGATACGGCCATCATCATCAAAAAACACCGTATGATCGTGATAGGCAGGCTTGAAAGTACTCATCTTCCAGGGACCTTTCTCTATATCCTTGGTGCTGAATATATAAGTCTTTCCGGTGGTCTGGGCAAATGTTGTCACATAATACATATTATTATGATAACGGATGCAGCTTGCCCATGTACCGCGTCCATACGTGCTTTTACCATTAGTCAGATTCAATTCGTCCATGTCTTCCAGGACATCGTAGCAATAGCTCACAATTTCCCAGTTCACAAGGTCTTTAGATTTCATGATAGGCACTCCGGGAGTCATATGCATAGTAGTACTACTCATGTAATAAGTGTCTCCCACCCGAATCATCGACATATCCGGTACATCGGCATAAATCACCGGATTCTTGGCTGAACCGGTTTGCGCAAAAGTCGCGCAACTGTAGGCAACAATTGCCAGCAGAAAAATACAAAAACGATTTCGCATAGTTATATCCTTTTTTTATTAAAGTTTTTCTTGGAGGGCAGTGTTCTTCATACAGGTTTCCCGTTCCGGTATCTAAAACAGAATCTCCCGACAGCAAATATACAGCAAGGTTTCAAGAGACGCATACAATCATTTTACACATTCTTTCGCTAGTATTACATCTTTGCCTTCAGCTATTTCATTTTCTTTCGCTCATGTTACATCGGGCTCATAAAGTACCTCTGAGACAAGGAACAGACATCCTCGGCAAAGAAAAAAGATTTCCTTACCAAACAAATTTATTACCTTGCAATAACTGATTATTGCAAGGCAATATTACAAGAAGATATGATTAATGTTTTTCCCAAAAGTCAAGATATTGGCGGGCAACTTTGACGTGGTCGTGATGTTTGGTTACATATTCGATACTCTGTGCCGACAGTTCCGGAATACGCTCCTTGTGAAGGACAATATCCTCCAGTTTCCGATAAATATCCTGCTCGTCCGGCAACACGTTGATGATGGGGCGAAGTTGTGTTTCGTTTATGATCTCATAGTTCTCCAGTTCACCGCCGCCCACTACAGTTAGTCCCTTTGCCATAGCAAGCAATGAGTTCATGGAGGGAGTATATGAATAGAGTTGATCCAACTGGACGTCAGCATCATCCATCAATTGTTGATAGCGTGCATAGGGCACATCGTGCACTTCGGTGATGCGGCAAAGATCGGGATACTTGCGTTGTACTTCCTGCAGGACAGGGAGCATAACATCAGTTCCCTTCAAATTGCTACGTGCAGTCTGCACACCAATGAAGAAGTTCAGTACCTCCGGCACGCCACGAACCCGTGAAGTTATTTCCCGCAAGTCAATGGGTAAAGGAATGAAAGCTGTCTTCTCAGGAAAGTAAGGCTGATAAGAAGCATAGTATTCCCAAAGACAGGCGATGATACCATCACAAGTTTCGGCAATGGCACGAGTAGCACGGGCAGCCCCTCCATAATACCAATCCTGAAGAGTTATTTCATTGAAAGGCGTGTCTCGATAGCGGTCACCAATCTTAAAATCGGAATAATGGAAGACATCAGTTTCCATACAGGCGCGGATATAATAATAGTCTGTTCCGAAAGCCCCCAGGAAAACTTTACCATTATACCGTTGTAAGTAGCGGTATACAGGCAATGTGCGTTCACTGCGTAAACGCAAGAAGTAGGGGCTGATAATCTGCACGACATCATATCCCCGGAAACCTGGCAAATGACGCAGGATGCGGAGAAGGCAAGAAATACCATCACGCAGGCTATCTGTAGGACGGTCAAGGGCAATATCACGCGGATAGTTCCTCCAGCCGCAACCATCGGAAGCAACGCAAACATTGTGTCCCAGCGCTCGAAGCCCCTCGGCAAGGTTCCAATGCAAACCGCTAAACTCTCCAAGTAACAGTATTTTCATATGAATAAATAGGTATAGGCATTGATTACAGGAACCACCAAACGGTATTTCCAACTGTATCCTTCGCGGGGCAAAGGTAATAATCCTTCTTGTTTCAAGGCAGATAATTGGCGGTTTATCTCTTTAATACTACACTTATTACGCCGCATCTGACGAATATAGTCAATAGTCAGAAAGCACATCCTCCTATTCAATGCTCTAGCAGGTAAAGTATCCGATTGAGATGCCAAAGAAAACTCTCTCAACCGGAAAAGCATATCTTTAAAAGCATCCACTCTTTCCCGGCATTTGTCTTCGGCAAAAGCCCGAGTCAAAGATGTTGGTAAACAGAAATAGCCATATACCTTATATGAGGTTACCAGCATTTTCCGAGCATAGAAATAGGCTTTGGCTACAAACTCTTCATCCTCAAAAAAACTTGTTTCACTAAAATAAAGAGAAACAGTATTCAACATTCGCCTACGGAAGAAATGTGTCCAAACCACTCCCGTAAAGTTATTCAAAAGCATAAAGTCAGCACCCGACAAGTATTCCGTATACGATAATGGTTGATTCGGCAAGTCTTTCTTTTCATAAAAAGAATTGCATAATAATTCCTGAAAACCAAACCTCAAGATATCCGGTGAATATTGCTTCAACAAAGAAAAACAAGGAAGAAGAGTATTCGGTAACAGAACATCATCTGCATCAATAAAAAGTATATATTCGCCATGCGCTTGCTGCATACCCTTATTACGCGCACCTCCCGTTGTCCGGTTCACGTCATCTGCTACAATAATCTCATAGTTCTCCTCCTCCATCCCCTGCCCATGAATAGAGTCAAGACAGCGTTGCAGCAACGCCGGGTCTGCCGTACCGTAAAAAGGAATAATTATGCTGATAAAAGGAGTCATGTGGCAAATATATGAAAAAATCCTCCCTCAGCCTTACAGCCAAGGAAGGATTTTTAGAGAGAAACACACTGAAAAATTATTCGATAGGCACTCCTTTATAGAAGTCCAATATCTTTGTGCGGAACAGATATTCATATTTAGCCTGCAATTCATCGGATTGGGCCTTCATCAAGTTCTGTTTCGCTTCATTATACTCCACCGCAGTAGCTTTACCATTGTCGTACTTTTCACTCATCAGTCTGAAAGCCTCAGCGCTGGCATTGGAAGCTGTGCTACTGCTGGTATATTTACTTTCAGAAGCAAGTGCAGTGTACCATGCTTGTTGAATTTCCTTATAAAGCGTCTTTTTTACATTATCCAACTGCAAAGAATAATTCTCCTTTTGCAAACGGGCTGTCCGCACACGGTTACGGGTAGAAAATCTATTAAAAATTGGCACACTAAGACTGAAACCTACATACTTACTAAAGTTGTCCCGCAATTGCTGACTGAAATTGCGGTCAAGAGTAGAATAATAGTTCGTTCCGAGGCTACCATTCAAATTCAGTTGAGGATAGAAATCACTCTGGGCAATACGGATATTGTGTTTACTGCCTTCCAGACGATATTGCGCAGCCTGAACCGCAGCCTTCGTCGTCAAAGCTGTCTGATATACTTCATCCGGTGGAGTAAGAGGAAGCAAATCCAACGTCACAGCAGGAGCTGACAACGTGAATCCTTCCGGTGTTTCCAACTCAATAAGCTGACTCAGATCGAGCAAAGCCAACTGATAGTTATTATCAGCCTGTACAGCATTCATCTCATCCTGAGCTACACGAGCTTTAGCTTCAGCAACTTCGGCAGGAGATGCTTTACCCAACTCGGCAAGGCGGGAAATACGTGCCAACTGCTCTTTACTCAACTCTACCTGCCCGAGAGAAACCTGGTGCAATTCCTTATTGAACAGCACCTGTAAATAAGCAGAAGCAATATTTATGGAAATATCTTCTTTCGCTTTTTCCAAATCTGCCATAGCCGCTTTAAAATTCAACTTCGCTAACGCATATTGGTTAGGAATTTCCAATCCCGTAAATATGGGAATATTGGTAGACACAGACATACTTGTGCTATTACTATTCGTATTGACATAAACCGTAGAATAGTCACCGGTAGTCTCATCTTTTATAGCAGTCTGTGTACGTCCCCAGTTCCAACTCTGTCCCGCACTACCATTCAGGCTCGGCAGGCGTGCCCATTTAGCTGTGTTCACACTAACCTCGCTCTGTTCCGCCGTGTTGGCTGTCCGGCGTATGTCTATATTATGTTCGATAGCGTAATCAATACATTGGCGTAAAGTCCAGCCTTCCTGAGCCTGAGCCGAAAGACCTCCCAACATAAGACATGCTATGATTAGTTTATTTTTCATATTCCAATGATAATATTGAGTTATAATAAATGATTCATTAAAGGCTATTTATCTTTCTTTTCAGCACCACGTACCTTAGCCTTACCGTCCACACCGTCTTTGATGACAATCTTGATACCATCGCTCATGCCTACCTTCACCTGTTTGCGTTCAAACTTCTGGACAGGTACACTATCCGTCATAACATAGACGAATGTACTGTCTCCACTGAATTCAATAGTACTCTCCGGCAAAGTGAGCGCTTTCTCTGCACGTTCCAATACAATTTCCGCATTGGCAGAATATCCCGAACGAATCATCACTGTATCCGGCACTTGAATAGCTGCCTTGATTTCAAACTGATTGGCACCATTTTCTTCTACCCCCTTCGGAGAGATGTATTCCAGTATAGCTTCGAATGAAAGATTCTGCAAAGCACCGATTGTCAGCTTCACCGGCATTCCTTCGTGAACACGTCCTACTTCAGTTTCATCAATCTTACCTTTGAAAATCAAATCGTTCATGTTGGCAACTGTAGCAATCGTAGTACCATCATTGAATGTATTACTCATAATCACCGAGTTACCGGCTTTTACAGGAACATCCAATATCAAACCGTCAATAGTAGAACGGATCAGTGTACTTGAGAAAGAAGCACTACTCTTTGTAATACCTTCCTTCACAATTTCCAGATTATCCTTAGCTGTCTGCAACTCTTCACGCGCCTGTTTCACACTTACCTCAGCCTTTTCGTAGTCTTCACGGCTAACCAGCTTATCTTCAAACAATTTCTCAATACGGGCAAAGTCCGTTTCCCCCTGTTTTGCATTAAGTTCTGCCAGACGTACACGGCTTTCAGCAGAGTTCAGCGTACCCAATTCGGGAATCACCTTTACCTTAGCAATCACTTCTCCCTTACGTATACTCTGTCCAGCTTCTTTATACAACTCGTCAATGATACCCGAAATCTGGGGCTTGATAAGAATCTCGTCTCTCGGCTCCACCTTTCCGGTTGCCACCGTTGTTTTTTCCAAGTCAGCCACTGCCGGAGTTATCGTTTCATACACCGTAATCTTCGGCTTTGACTTCTGATAAAGGAACACGAACGTAAAGATGAAAATGGCAGCTACAACTACCAATAATGCGATTTTCAGATACTTTTTCATACTATTATTATATTATTGTTTTTCTTATTTTCTGTTTTATATCACGCCCACACCGCAGGCCCCTTTTTAATTATTAATTTATAATTATTATTCGTCCCTGATTGCCTCAATAGGTTTGATTGCCATAGCACGATAAGCCGGAGCCAGCCCAGCAAGCACTCCTAAAGCAATCAGCAATGCACATGTACCTATAGCCAGTCCGAATGAGACCTGATAATGAGTAGTTATATGCCCCGGATCATTAGCAGCCGCTTCCAACACTTGCAACACGAGCACGGCAAAAGAAATACCTGCCATACCTGCAATAGTCGTCAGCACCATACTCTCCGAAAGAATCTGCTGTAAAATATCCCGCGGACGTGCCCCGATGGCCCGGCGAATACCAATCTCCGTGGTACGTTCACGCACCGTCACCATCATGATATTCGACACACCGATAGCGCCTGCAAACAAAGTTCCCAAACCTACCATCCAGATTAAAATGCGAACTCCCGCCATCAGGTTATCCACCATGGAAAACATTGCTTCCGCATTCAACATCATCACCGCCTGCTTATCATCCGGAGATATGTAATGAGCTGCTTTCACAATACGTTCCACCTTGTCCTGAATATCCGTTACCTTAATGCCAGGCTTCACCGTGAAACACACCACATGTATGCGGTTACCCAGATTATAGGCCTGCTTCATGGTAGTATAAGGCAAAGTAACAGCCTCCGAAGCTTGTCCCTGGATATTCATGTTACCCTCAGACGAACACATGCCGATAACCTGATAATAAATCCCATCTACCCGGATATACTTCCCACAAGGATCCTCTCCCGGACGGAATAAACTTTCATACACACGCTTACCGATTACGCAAACTTTGCGTGCTTCCTTAATATCCACATCATTGATGAAGCGTCCATAAGCCATTTCCTGATGTTCTATATGCTCATACTCAGGATACAATCCCTTTACACTACAATCATACTTCTTATCTCCGTGTATAGCCGTTCTTCCCAAATAAGCGATAGAAGGGGTGATGACATCTATTTCATCCACTCCATGGCGCAAGCGCTCTATATCAGAAAGTTCCAAGTCCCACCAGCGTCCTTTCCGGAAACCTTTATACGCTTCTCCCGTCTTCTGCGAAACCAGGAAAGCCGAGTTCGTGGCAAAGCCTTCAAACTGGGAACTCATAGCCTGCTGCATCCCCTGTCCGCCACCGATGAGTGCCACCAACATGAAGATACCCCAGAATACACCGAATGCCGTCAGCAAGCTTCGCGTCTTGTTT
>CAMTFK010000126.1 GCA_947071285.1 uncultured Bacteroides sp.
ACACCTGTATATGTAATATTCCTGAAAGTAATGCCTTCAATACCGCTTCCCGGCTGTTTATCATATTTCTCGTTGAAACGTACTTTTACATAAAACAGCCGTCCTTCCTGAATATTCTCTACCCGGATATCTTCGAAAAGAACATTACGAACCTGATTCTTATCACCACAATCCACTGTCATGCAACCCTGATAAATCGGATCATCCTCGTCATGTTCCAGAATGTCGATGTTACGGAAAGTCAGATTCTCTATTACTTCTCCTGTCGGTGAGTCCGGATCGCCATGACCACCTATATTAATGGGATGTGCCACATCTGCCCAAAGAATAGAGTTCTGCACTGTGATATCCGATGAACCTCCCCACCAGTTCCAACGGTGATTGTACAAAGCAATGCAATCGTCCGAATTGCGCATAAAGACATTGTCAATAAGTACCTGGCGGCAACACATCATATCTATGCCATCGCTCCAACCTTTGCAACTGAATGATTTCAGGTTTTTGATAGTGATTCCTGTAGACCCGCCGCCGAATACCGTATAATGGTCAGGGTTCACTACGGTAATTCCATCTATCAGTACATTTTTTGAGTCGGTTATCTCTATACCCCGTATCGGATGATCTAAGATACCTCGTCCGATGATCCGAACATTTTCTGCTTTATCTACCAGAAGTTTTGCTTTTACTACTGCTCCTGGTGCCAGATATACGGTTGTATTACCGGAAATACGGATTTGATTATTAGGTAAGTCTTTGGGGCGGTGTATTCCCGGACCGAAGTACATAATGCCTTTTTCTTCTTTATCATATTTTTCTGTTTCCAAAGGATTGGCAAAGAGATGCAGATTATGCAGTCGGTCACCATTAAATTCGATGGAGAGATATTGAGGTTGCCGTAAAGTGAAGAGAATGGTGTTTTGTATCTGCTTGTATTCAATACCTTTATTCGAAGGGCGGATTGCTACGTCATGCACTGTGCCATTATTCTTTTTCACCATGATTTCTACAGGACTGCCCATATCAAATTGTACCATGGAAGCATCCTGTACATTGTCCATGTCCACTTGCACTTTGTATTCGAACAAGTCTTTCCATTCACCACCGGGGATACGTACACGTACCGTGTAATCATCATTATGAGGCATGCCCGGATTTAAACTTTCGGGATATGTCACTAACTGTGCCTGTATGGACAAGCAGAAAAGAATAGAGAAAAGTATTGATATATACCTCATGATATAAGTATTTTTAGGTTTATACGTAAAAATACGAATTAAGGTGAGATATTACTCAATATAATCTCTATTCTTTTCTACCATCTTCTTAGTGAACTGTTTATTTAGTCAATATGCTGTTTTTTACAGGAGTCATGATAAACGTAAATTCATAATCTCCGTAAGGCAACATGAATTCCGGTTCCGGCAGTGCGCTCCAACTATCGATGCATGCTAATCCCATTTGTGCTTTATCAATCAGTACATTCGTTAAATCAGCTTTTTCAATCTCATGCGAATGTCCTTGTTGTTTCTCCCAACCTTCATCCAGTGACTCGATAGTATAATGCAGGGCAGAAGCTGAGAACGGAGCCTCGGCTATAAATTGCAGACCATTACCACTGATGTTCAATTGTTTCCACCAGCGGATATCTGTTTTAGTACCGTTTTCCTGTGGACGAATGTAAGGGTAGAACTGTTCATCTACTGTTTGATTGTAGATTCCCAGGTCAGTGCAATGATTGCGGTTACTGTAATTTTCTATGGGACCGCGGCCGTAATAAGAGATGTTCTCATAAGATTTCGGCATAACCAGTTGCATACCGAAACGGAACATATTAGATACTTTCGCATTCTTATCGGCTACCATTTTCTGATTCACTTTTATGCTACCTTTATTATTGATAGTATAAGTGAGATACAATTTGGCAGAAACATTCTTCATGTCATATTCAGCGGAAATAATTACCTGTTCGTCTATCGTTTCGTTCTTCAGAGAGACAAGTCGGATATCCGGATTCTTCCAGGCTATATACTTTTGCTGTAATTTTGCACCATAATCATTGTCAGTTGGAGCACGCCAGAAGTTTGGAGTCAGTGCGCCACCTTTTTTAATCAGATTCATGCCGTTAACGATGTAGCGATCCATATATCCGGTAGATCTGCTGAACCGGATAAGAAAATTTTCTCCTTCCACAAAAAGGTTACTGATATTTTGGTCATTGACTTGCGGGACAACTGCCGGTGTATAATTATCAACGACATTTTCTAAGTTCATTGTAGGAGCTTTATATGCATTCACCACCAACTGGTCTTTGGCAACCACATGCCCCATAGGGATCAAACCCTCACGATTTTTCTGGATATAGCGGACATTCAGTAACCATTCATTGTTTTCATCCGTTCTGTCCCAGTCGAGTTTTAGTGAAGCGGTTTGTGTGGGTGGCACATTCAGGTTTTCTATACGACCGCCACGCACAGGAGTGCCATTCTTTAATAGTTCCCATTCCAGATAATAAGCTGAAAGATTACGGAAGAAATTCTCATTATAAATTTTAATTTCGCCTTTGGAAAGATCGCCCGCAGTGGTTCGGATATTCTGATAGAAATAACTTACTTCATAAATGTGAGGATTGGGGATGCGGTCCGGATTCAACAGACCATTGTCACTGTAATTAAGGTCTCCGGTTCTGAAGTTATCGAAATCGCCATCATATCCATAAATCATCTTGCCATCTTTGCCGGTCCAGCGGGGAGATTGGTCTATCAGGTCCCAAATGAATCCTCCCTGGAATTTGGGATATTTACGAATGAGATCCCAATATATCTTGAAGTCTCCCAGAGCATTGCCCATGGCATGTGCGTACTCACACATAATCATCGGTTTCTGTTTACTGTCGTCTTCATTATAACTGATACATTTGGAGTAAACCGGATACATCGGACAATAAACATCCGTAGTGGAACCCGTATCATAAGCCTGCTCAAAGTGTATGAAACGGCTTGGATCTTCCAACTTTATCCATTGGTAGCAAGCCTCAAAGTTTGCCCCGTTGCCGCACTCATTTCCCATTGACCAGAGGATGATGCTGGGGTGGTTGAAGTTACGTTGTACATTCCGTTGATTACGTTCTAAGTGGGCTTTCTTATAAGCGTCAACCTTAGCCAGAGTCGTTTCTTTGAATCCCATTCCATGAGATTCCAGATTAGCTTCTGCTACTACATAGAGGCCATATTTGTCACAAAGTTCATACCAGAAACTGTCATCCGGATAATGGCAGGTGCGAACGGCATTGATATTGAACATCTTCATCAATTGAATGTCCTGAATCATACGTTCGCGTGAAATGACATAACCACCGTCCGGGTCCATTTCGTGGCGATTGGCTCCCTTAATTAGTATCGGCTGACCGTTTACGAGGAGTTGTGCATTTTTCATTTCTATTTTACGGAAACCTACTTTCAAAGGAATCACTTCACTAACCTTGCCACCTTCTTTTACTGTGGCACGGAGGGTGTATAAATAAGGAGTCTCCGCACTCCATTTATGCGGATTTTCCACTTCTATGGAGGTAGATACATTACCGGAACCTCTGAGCTCCGTGGTTACGACCGTCCGGTTCTGAGCATCGAGCAATTCCAGTGTAACCTGATTATTGCCTTTCAGATTCAGGTTGATTGCTAAAGAACCGTTTTGGTACTGACTGTCCAAATCGGGAGTTACGCGGATATCCTCAATGCGTTTTTTGTTGCGGGTGTAGAGATAGCAATCACGTGCAACTCCATGATAGCGTAAGAAGTCCTGGTCTTCCAAATAGCTGCCGTCGCACCAACGGAACACCTGGAATGCGATGAGATTTTTTTGTCCCGCTTTCAAGTAGGGAGTCAGATCAAACTCTGCTTCCAGTTTGCTGTCTTCACTATAGCCGACAAACTTTCCATTTACCCATAAATAGATATTCGAATAGACGGAGCCGAAGTGGGCGACGATATCTTTACCTCTCCAGTTGGCAGGAACCGTTATTTCCCGGCGATATGAGCCGACGTGATTATCTTCAACGGGAAGTTCCGGCGGATTGTTCTTGCACCAGCCTTTCCGCAGTTTCCAGTCGAATCCTACACCGGAATAGAGGGGAACATCATAGCCGTTCAGTTCCCACATGGCAGGAATAGCCAGGTTATCCCAGCCTTTGTCGTTGAAATCAGTTTTCCAGAAGTCTGTGGGGCGGGCATCCGAATCTTTCACCCAACGAAATTTCCAAATACCATTCAAAGTCATATAATTGACTGATTTTTCTTTCGCAGCCTCGGTGGCTGCTTCTGTGCTTTCGTAAGCAAAGAAGTGGGTATGCATTGGGGCACGGTTCACTGCATTGACCTCCGGGTCTTGCCATTCGTGGAAAGTCTGTGCATTTCCCGAAAGCATACATACACATAAAAGTCCTGATAAAAGATGTTTTTTCATTTTGTTATAATTTACAATGTCGGTATTACTTCTATAATAGAATCGTTTTCATCAAATTCCAGTTTGTCAATGCATACTTCCCTATGGAATCCGGCGTTTCTTCCCATGGTCACAGCATCCGGAAATTTGAAACGGTGGTAGATTATGCGCCATTCATCCTTATCTGGAAGTGACAGAATAGAATGATGCCCTGTGCCGAAGATCCCCTGTTCAGGTTTTTTGCATAGAATAACTTCACTTTTGGAGGCTTCAATAGGACCAACCGGAGACTTGGTACGTACACAGCGTACCTGATATTCGGGACTGCGGGTGTCATTTTTAGACCAGGTAAAGTAATAGTAACCGTTTCTGTAAAACACATGGGCCGCTTCGCTGTAGTAAGTATCATTGTCTATCAAAATCCGTGTCGTATTCGGTTTGATGGACACCATATCCTCATTCAGTTCACATACAGCCATATAATAGTTTCCCCAGTACAAATACGTCTTACCGCTTATAGGGTCCGTAAAGACATCCGGGTCAATGTTCTGTCCTTTACTCATACCTCCGGGACGTGTCTTGTCGATCAAGGGTTTGCCCGAATCAATGAAAGGACCTGTCGGGCTATCGGCAACGGCTACTCCGATTTGTTGTTCTGCCGTATAATAGTAATAATACTTATAACTGCCATCCGCCTGTTTCTTCTCAATGATGCAGGGAGCCCATGCATTCTTCTTAGCCCAGGATACATCCTTTAAATCCAGGATAATCCCTTCTTCTTTCCAGTTCATAAGGTCGTCCGAGGAGAACGCCTTGAAAGCTGTACTTCCCCAGTTCGGTATTCCGTCAGTTGTAGGATAAATATAATACCTTCCTGTTTTTTCAGAATACATCACTTCCGGATCGGCGTAGAATCCCGGGAGTATCGGATTCTTTCGGATAGAAGCCGTAGATACATACTTTCTTTTATTCTTCTGCCAGTAGCTTTCCAACCTTTCTGCTTCTTCCATTGTCAGGTGGATGACTGCTCCATGCTTGGGTGCTGTAAAGTTGGTGGTTTTCATCACGCCTTCGTTAAAGCGTCCCAGGTTTTTAAAGTTTACGAAATCGGATGTTTCAATGAAAGCGAAATTATGTGGAGTAACACTATATACGTCATACATCAATACCCATTTGTCTTCACCGATACGCTTCCATACGTTAGGGGCTTCACATGCTTTGGGCTCAAAATCATACCATCGCGGGTCGAACTCATAATTTCCGTTCGCCCTGTCCGAAACAGCATGTTTGATACCCGCCGGACCATCATGGGCAACATAAAACAGGTGATATTTGTCACCCACTTTCGTAATGTCTCCGTCAATGGCCGAAGTCTTTTCATTCGGATATTCGAATAGAATCTGGGGCAGTGTTTCGATGGTGTCGAATTCATCATTCACATAAACATAGTATAGCTTGTTTGCCTCATTGCGGAAACGCATGGTGAAGTAAATCATCAGTTTGCCTTTTTGTGCATCGTAAGTCACTTCGGGTGCCCAGGCACAGCCTATTTCACTCATCCCTGCCGACATTTTATCGAAGCGGATATTCGTGCGTTTCCAGTTTATCAGATCCCATGATTTCATAAGTACCAGTCCGCGGTTATTTCCCCAGCCATATTTGCCGTCTCGTTCCCATTGGGTGGTCCGGTAGCCGTCTCTTTGCGCAAAGACGTGTAAATCTGTCATTGCAAGATAGAAAGCTCCGTCCGGTCCGCGATAGATATGCGGGTCACGTATTCCTCGTTGATAAGCAATCGTATCTCCGGCAATCACCGGTTCACCATCGTTCAAGGCTGTAAAAGTGTATCCGTCATGACTGACAGCCATGTACAGGCCGTGAGTTTCATCTTTATGAAAAACCATCAGATACGCACTCATGTCTTTCTCTTGCGGAACGGCATTCCGGTAACGGAATTGACTGAACCTGGCATCTCCTTTTCCGCAAGAAAGCAACCCTGCACGCAAAGCAAAGAATCCTTTGTATTTATTATGGTGCATATACGAGACGTCTACATCTTCTGCCAATACAGTCCAGGCATTACCGTCTTTGCTGACCATCATTTTCACTTTATTCCCCTGATTTAGCAATTTCACCTTAAAGTTTCGTCCTATCTTATTGGGGATTGTTTCGGTCTGTTCCGCATTTCTATATACAGTGAAGTTCTTCCCGTCAGATACCACGCCTGCAAAAGCCTTTTCATTGTAGAAGAGCACTAATCCGGCTTTATTGCCTTTGCCTACCTGTACATCGACCTGGGTTTCGTAACATTTATCTTCGGGTGTAACGAGCAGCAAACGACCGTCAGCCGGTGAACTGCCTTTTGCATTCATCCGTAGTGTATTATTCTTGAAGGAGAGCTGACCGGGAGCATACTCTTTCCAGAAAGTCCACTGCATGCCTAAACTTGTTTCCGTAAAATCATCATTCAGATTTAATCCGTGTTTGATGTTCGGATCGGAGGGCAGAGATGTAGTAGTCTGGGTCGGGCGGAACCATCCATCCGGACTATATTCCATTGGCTCAATCAAAGTCTGCCGTCCCAGTGTGTGATAACCTTTCGCATAAGCATGATACACCATCCACCAATTGCCGTTGACATCATCTATCAGTGTGCCATGACCTTTTGACCACCAGTTGTCGGTAGCACTGTACGTATGTACCACCGGATTGTAAGGAGAGTTCTCCCAGGGGCCGAAGATACTTTTGGAACGCGCCATCACGCACATGTGACTGGTGGCAGGTCCGGCTGTACCTCCTTCGGCGGAAGTCATATAATAATAGCCATCCTTGAATAGAAGTTTGGGAGATTCCAGATACATATCATCTCCTTCTGTTTCCCAGTTTTTGGGATATATCCATCCGTCGTAAACCTTCTTGTTTTCACCTGTTATTTTCAGCCCGTCATCGCTCAGTGGTGCCACCCAACCATTATTGGTAAAAAGATAACGGCGTCCGTCTTCACCTACCACATGTCCCGGGTCGATTCCCTTGACACCCAACTTTACAGGCTTACTCCACGGACCGCGGATGTTGTCGGCATAAATGACGTAATTTTCACCTTTGGAAGTAGGGTAGTATATATAATACTTATCTTTATACTTCAGCAAATCGGGTGCCATGGCCGAACCTTCGTATTCGGGACATGCACGGCAAACCGGTTCCCAATTCACCAGGTCTTTTGAATGCCAGATCAAAAATCCCGGTGCATAGAAGAAAGGGGAGTGAGTCATGTAATAATCTTCCCCCTCGCGCATGATGGAAGGGTCGGGATAATCACCCGGCAAAATCACTTTCGGATATTCCTGTGTGTCTGCCGGTATTGCCGTTAAGGCAAGCAAAATAAGTAGTAAGAGTTGTTTCATGATATACATCTGTACTAAAATTATATTTAAAGTTATTATCTGTTTTCGGTTCCTTTTGTTAATACGAATTGAGAATGAATTGCACTTACTGCCAATCAAAATAATATGGTTATCATTTGTTTTTCCGGTGGAAAATGTATCTTTGATAGCAATTGGAATGAGTGGCAAATCGCTTTCATTCGTAGTTTATTGAAATAATCAATAGATACTTCATGATGAAAAAGACATTATTAACGTTGGTATGTACCTTTGTTGCTTTATGTGCATCCGCCCAAAATACCTTTCAGTTGAAGACTTCGGGCACAGATCCGCAATTATTGGTGGTTCAATATTCCGGTGAGGACAAACCCGAAAAAGGAAAGAAGTTCTTATTTAATATTTCCGTAAACGGTACTCTTCTTTATACGGAAGGATTAAACCGAAACCGTCACGGACTGTTTGAGGTAGTATATCCCATTCCGGATTCTGTTTTGCAGGGCAAGTCTTCCGCACTTGTTCGTTTTGAAGCATATGACGAGACGGCATCCGTGGGCAAGATTTATGATGTTTCCATAGTTCGTCAAAAGTTGGAAACCGGAATCTTTACCGACAGAAAGAACTGGCAGGGCTTGGCTAAAGACTGGACGTGTTCTTCTGATGGCACTTTTATTTATACGGAACCGGATGGGCCTCAACATCCTTATGTCAATCAGTCCGTCATTGATCTGATGTCTTATTACGCTCTGGAAGTTAATCTGAAACTGACTGGTGTGGACAATATTCCTGTGGAAGTTTTTGCTTCCGCCAAGAATCTGAAAGCAGGAACGGACCTGGACAAGGAAAATAGATACGATACCCGGCGTGCCCGTTTCACTCTGCAAAGGCAGAAGAATGGAGAGTGCAGGTTACTTATTCCTTTTTCCGTTTTTGATACTCCCAAAGCGTCACAGAACACCATCCGGCGTATAAAGTCCATCGCCTTCCGCCTGTCCGGTGAAGGTGGGGGCAAAGTTAAAGTACTTTCCACCCGATTGCTGGAAGGAAATTCTGTGAAAACAACAGCCGACTGTTATTCAAGACCCGGTGAACCCGGCGATACCATTATTTATCCGGTGACCGTCACCAATTGCGAACCGACATCGCAGTCTGTTTACTTTTCCATTCAGAAATATGGTTGGGAGGCTTTTCCTGCCACCGTTGAACCTGTACAGTTGGAATTAGCCTCCGGTGAAACCCGAAAAGTAAATGTACGCGTGATAGTCCCACCGGGTATCCCTGCCGGAGGGAGGGAAAAACAAACTTTGCAGATTCTTCCTTCTGCCAATCCGGCCGCAGTCCGGACATTAAGGTTTACCACCCTGCGCAGCATGCCGCATCCGTTTACCATCCATACTGCTGAAGGATGGGATGAAGTGCGAAGGAAAGCTGAAAATTACGACTGGGCGAAAGACCGCAAAGAGCGTTATGTACAGGATGCCAAAGCATGGATTGTCCCCCTGCGTCCTCCTTATGTGGCTAATGGAGACGGTATTCCTTATCTTTGTGCCACCACCCACGAACATGGTTTGATGAATAACGCCATAGCCTGGCAACTGACCCGTAGTCCGGAATATGCCCGCAAAGTGAAGCAGTTCTTGTTGATGATAAGCGATTATCAGAACGGTTTTCCGCTTACTCGGAAAGCTTCCCACCAGTCGTCTGTTCAAGAGGGGCACTTTTTCCAGCATTTGGCGCAGGCATATGATTTGATTCAGGATGCCGGAATACTGACTGATGCGGAATGTACGCAAATTGAATATACGTTCCGGCTCTATATAGACTTATTTCTCCGTTATAAAAGTACCGGGGGTGCCAACTGGGCTGTATCCCAACTGACAGGTGTTTTCTTTTGCGCCCTCGCCATTCAGGACTTCCAGCTTGTGGATGAAGTGCTCTATGCTCCCTCCTGTCTGATAGATAAATTCCGCACCTACACTATGCCCGATGGATGGTGGTACGAGTGTACCGTCAGTTACAACCTGTGGGTGGCAAGTGAATATGTACAGATAGGGTTGGCTTTGAATCCTTTCGGCTATTCCTTATTGGCAGAGAAATTTCCGGTAGATTATAATCTTACCCCTGAATATGATAAGGTAGGTGCTAATGAAGACGCAGATCGCCGTAATTTGCATCACGGTCATAGTTTCCGTATTCGCGGCCCTATTCATCAGCCTTATGTCACCATCAAGATGATGTCCGATGCCTTGCTTCCCTTTCTTGATTATCGCGGTTGGATATTCGGCATCAACGACGCTACGGAACGTGAAGTGGGTGGAGACAGTTTCGAAATGGCCTATTACGCTTTTCGTGATCCGCGATATGCGGCATTCATACGTATGACGCCTAAAAGGAACGATCTGATTTACGGCGTACCGGAACTGCCCGATGCGGAACCCGCCGAAGTGCGCGGAGCTTATGCCGACAATGCCGGAGCACTGATGTTGCGTTCCACTCAAAAGGATGCCCGCGAGAAGATTCAGGCTGTATTGAAGTATGGAACCCACGGAGGTTATCACGGGCATTTCGACCGGACCGGATTACTGTCATTGATGCGCTACGGACGTAGTTTCTACAACCCCGAAATGGTCTGGTACAGCTATGCTCCCTACATGTATAACTTTTATGTGCAGACCAGCATCTCCAAAAACATGGTTACCGTCGACTTGAAACAGCAGGAAGCTGACGATAGTAAGCGTAGCCTGTTCCATACGGGCGATTTGTTTCAGGCGGGTTGTGTAGAAGGCACTGCCGCATGGAGTTATCCGGCATACGGCGGACTCCGCCACAGCATGAAAGGTCCGAGAGATTTTAAAGAAAAGACGGAATGGGAAGCCCGCTATTTTCCTATTCCCGATAAACATCCGGAGTTCGGTGTGCTGACCGGATTTACCGAACCCATTTTCCAACGTCGGTTGATGGTAGTTACCGATGATTATGTTGTTCTTGCCGACTATGACAAGAGCATGGAGGACAAGCAGCACCGTTTCGACCTACTGTTCCAGGTGAAAGGCTTGCTGGGACTTACTGCGGATCAAAAAGAGCATATCTCTCATACGGCACAGCTCGGCACTGACCCTTTAAGTGCCGCCCCTTTGGTGACGGATGTCAACCACTATTCCGTAACAGGAACCCTGAAAGCCAGCTTCCTGACGAAGTTCGGTCCGGATGCCGACAACCGTGGAACGCGCATATCCGGTGAGCCGGGAAATCTTTATATGGACGTTTATAATGCCTGGCCCAATACCCAACGAACAGCTTTCACCGGGCGTGCTCCCGAAGATCACGGAACGCAGCGCAACCTGAAGTACACGGTAGAGGGAGATGGTAAACTACTTGCCGGAGGCAATTTCGGTGCCTGGATTCTGGGCGAAGGAAAGGTGGATGTTGATATTACGGGTATCCGGAAACTAACTCTGTCCTCCGCCACTCAACATGCCAACCGTTCTAAGACTCTATTCTGGGCAGAAGCCATTCTGGAAACGAAAGACGGTAAACAAATTCGCCTTGCCGATCTTCCGGTTGTCAAGAACAACGTGCAGGATAATCTTTTTGGGAATACTAGAGACTATGCCGATGGCCGCATCAATATCAGTGGAGAAAATTACAGTTGGGGGCTTCCTGCCGAACCTGTGAATGCAGGTTTTGAAACTCCTGCTCAATATACTTTTGATTTGGATGGGCTTCAGGCCGTCCGTCTGAAAACAGTTATCGGTGGAGATTATCCTCTGGGTGATGAGGCTGAAAGGCGCATTACTTTCGGGGTGCGCATGGACGCTGCTCAGGTTCGTTACCTGACTGTCATAGAGCCTTTTGAAAAAGAGAATAGTGTACAGTCTGTATTTGCTCCTTCGGCAGATAGACTGATTGTAACATTGAAGGATGGCAGGGAACAACGGTTCTATTTTTCAGGAATGGAAGAGGAGGGAGGTGTACCTGCCGTAAAGATGGAAGAATGGAAAGAAGGTGTGCTGTTGCGTGAAGAACATACAGTATGTGATTAAAAAAAGAATGCGGAGTTCATCACGAGCTCCGTATTAACAAGATAAAAAGTGAAGAGGATACTAAATAAGACAGTATCCCAAGGAAATGCGCATCATCTTTGGAATGTATCAACTATGTTTCTTGAAAGTTTTAAGTATACTTCAAACTTTTCCTTATCTTTGTAGAAGTTTTAAGTATACTTAAAACTTTTAGCGTATGGAATTTCCTAAGACACTGATTAAAAGAAATGGCTATATAGAAAGGATAAAGCCATTCATGAGGAAAAATATAGCCAAAGTCCTTACGGGACAGAGACGTGTGGGTAAGAGTTTTTTGCTATACCAACTTATGGAGCAATTACTTGCAGAAGAGTCGGATGCCAATATTATATACATAAACTTTGAGGACTTTGCATTTAGTCATATTCAGACGGCTGAAGATATGCACGCTTATATCATTTCTAAAGTCCGGAAAGAGAAGTATAACTACATTTTTGTTGATGAAATACAAGAAATAGTAAATTTTGAAAGAGTAATTCGTTCTTTGTTGCTAAGTGAGAATAACGATATATACATAACCGGTAGTAATCATAAATAGGCATATCTTTGTGAGAAGATAAATGTATTGATATGGTAGAATTACGTAAAATTGAACATGTGTCACATTTTTGAATATAATGTCGCATCAATGAGGGTATTAGAGAAAATTGGATT
>CAMTFK010000127.1 GCA_947071285.1 uncultured Bacteroides sp.
CCCTCAGTTTTATGCTGAAACGTGCAGGATATGTAGCTCAAACCGTTCCGGGACCGCGCGAAGCCATGGATGTAGTTCGTGCCGAAGCGCCCGCCCTTATTCTGATGGATATGAACTTCACCCTTTCCACCACCGGAGAGGAAGGTTTGACTTTGCTGAAACAAGTGAAGGTGTTCCGTCCCGACGTGCCCGTTATCCTGATGACGGCATGGGGGAGTATTCAGCTTGCCGTGCAAGGTATGCAGGCAGGTGCGTTCGACTTTATCACGAAGCCGTGGAACAACGCCGCCTTGTTGCAACGCATCGAGACAGCCCTCGAACTGACTGCCGCCCCGAAAGATGCACCGGAAGAACAGAGCGAAACGCTGAACCGCAGCCATATCATCGGAAAGTCACAAGGTTTGACGGAAGTGCTGAATACAGTGGCCCGCATCGCCCGCACTAATGCTTCGGTGCTGATTACCGGTGAGAGTGGAACCGGTAAGGAGTTGATTGCCGAAGCCATCCACATCAATAGCCAACGGGTGAAACAGCCGTTCGTAAAAGTCAATCTGGGCGGTATTTCGCAAAGCCTCTTTGAGAGTGAGATGTTCGGTCATAAGAAAGGCGCCTTTACGGATGCCACTACCGACCGTGTCGGCCGCTTCGAACTGGCAAACAAAGGTACCATCTTCCTGGATGAAATTGGTGATCTCGATCCTTCCTGCCAAGTGAAGTTGCTCCGTGTACTTCAAGACCAGACGTTTGAAGTGTTGGGTGACAGCCGTCCCCGCAAAACGGATATCCGCGTGGTGTCCGCCACGAATGCCGACCTCCGCAAGATGGTGTCGGAACGTACTTTCCGCGAAGATTTGTTCTATCGTATCAACCTGATAACCGTTAAACTTCCCTCGTTGCGTGAGCGTCGTGAGGATATTCCTTTGCTGGCGCGCCACTTTGCCGACCGCCAGGCAGAGGTGAACGGATTGCCTCGTACGGAATTCTCGGCGGATGCCCTGAATTTCCTTTCCCGCCTGCCTTATCCGGGAAACATCCGCGAATTGAAAAACCTTGTGGAACGCACCATCCTTGTCAGTGGAAAGCCGACACTGGACGCCACGGATTTTGATGCACAATATCTGCGTCATGATGAGCCGGTGAAGGCTTCGGATTCTTCATCACTGGCAGGCATGACGCTGGATGAGATTGAGCGTCAGACTATTCTGCAAGCACTGGACCGTCATAAGGGAAATCTCAGTCAGGTGGCTATGACGCTCGGCATCAGCCGTGCTGCGCTTTACAGAAGATTGGAAAAGTTTAATATAACGGTTAGTGAGAAGTGATGAGTGCTTAGCAGTCTTTATCATTAACAGATTATCACTAATCACTAACCATTAATCACTAACAACGTGAGAATAAAGTTCTATTTCTCCATACTTGTCCTTTTCCTTCTGGGGTTAGGCGGGGCGCTTATCTACCTGGCAAAGGGGATACAGCCATTACACCTCTACATTGTAGAGGGTATCATCGCGTTTATCCTGGCGTTCCTGATTATCTTCTATCGCAAGATAGTGAAACCGATGAATATCATCGGCAGTGGTATGGAACTGTTGCGCGAGCAGGATTTCAGCAGCCGGCTCAGCAAAGTAGGGCAATACGAGGCGGACCGCATTGTGAATGTGTTCAACCGCATGATGGAGCAATTGAAGAACGAACGCCTGCGCTTGCGCGAACAGAACCATTTCCTGGATTTGCTTATCCAAGCATCACCGATGGGGGTTGTCATCACTACATTGGATGGCGAGGTGTCCCAACTCAACCCGATGGGATTGAACATGATGGGAGTACATCTGGAAGAAGTGATGGGTAAGAAGATGGAGAATATAGATTCTCCTTTGGCTGAAGAACTTGCCACCATTCCCAAAGACCACACTTCTGTGGTGCGGCTGAATGATGCGAATATTTATAAATGTACCCACTCCTCTTTTATCGACAGGGGATTTCATCACCCTTTCTATCTGATAGAAAAGATGACGGAAGAAGTGATGCGTGCCGAGAAACGGGCGTATGAGAAAGTGATTCGTATGATTGCGCACGAGGTGAATAATACGACGGCGGGCATTACGTCTACGCTCGACACCGTGGAACAGGCACTTTCCACAGAAGACGGTATGGAAGACATTTGCGATGTGATGCGGGTTTGTACGGAACGTTGTTTCTCCATGAGCCGTTTCATCACCCGTTTTGCCGATGTGGTGAAGATTCCCGAACCGACTTTGGCTCCTGTGAAAGTGAATGAGCTGGTGTCTATGTGCAAACGCTTTATGGAGGGTATGTGCAATGACCGGAACATCCTTCTTTGGCTGGAATGTGACCCGAAGGTGGAGCCTGTGCGTCTGGATGCCGCACTCTTTGAACAGGTGTTGGTGAATATCATCAAGAATGCTGCTGAAAGTATAGAGCATGCACCCGAAGGAACCATCAAGCAGGGAAGGGTTGTGGTACGCACGATTGCGCCTACCACCATTGAAGTGGTGGATAATGGCCCGGGTATAACAAAAGAGACTGAAGCAAAACTCTTCAGCCCCTTCTTTTCAACCAAGCCGAACGGGCAGGGAATCGGTCTGGTGTTTATCCGCGAAGTATTGACGCGTCATGGCTGTACGTTCTCGTTGCGCACGTACAGTGATGGGCTGACGCGGTTCCGGATAATCTTCCCGTAGGGAAGAAGCTACAAGCTACATAAGCTACAAGTTACATAAGCTACAAGCTACAAGTGCCTTGCGCAATGACAGCGCAGCCTACTCGTAGCTTGTAGCTCGTAGCTCGTAGCTCCTCTATTTCTTCCAATCCTTCGCATACTCATCAAGTATCCTTTTGATTCCCTGTCCGATGACTGCGTAATCCTTTTCGTTCAGATTGGCAAGCGAAGCACGTATACTCCATTCCGGACCGTCGAAGCCACCGCCATTGAGCAAGACAAGGGAGGTCTCTTTCGCCAACCGGAAGACAACATTCAGCGGACTGTAAGTGCGTTTCAGATAGTCTACAAATTCATCGCCGTAGAATTTCTTTGCCCACACCAGCATGTCGATTTCTGTGTAATACCCCACGCGGAGCGGGTCTTTCAGCAACGTAAATCCTGTGTTATCCCACAAGGCATGCAGACGTTTTTCAATAATCTCCATCATTTTCTGTTTATACTTGTTTTCCTTATCCAACAAGGCGAAGGAAGCGAACAGACTCATCTGCATCTGTTGTGGCAATGACAGGCCGGCGGTATGATTCAGTGCTACCTGACGGCTGTCCGCCACCATGCGGTCGATGAACTTCAACTTTGCAGGTTCCAGTGTGAGACTTGAATAACGGCGGTTCAGTTCTTCGCGCTTCTCTTTCGGCAGACGGGCTATTTGCTTGTCGAAGATGTTATCTTCGTGCAGGGCAATGACGGCGTCGCGCCAACCCGTAGCTCCGAAGTACTTGGAGAAAGAATACACGCAAAGCGTATTGTGTGGCAGTTCTGCCATGAACGAACGGAAGTGTGGGCTGAATGTGCCGTACACATCATCTGTGATGACCATCAGGTTAGGATTGTCATTCTTCACGATGTTGACAATGCGCGCCATCGTCTCCGGGCTGAGGGCATAACTGGGCGGATTGCTGGGGTTGGTGACAAAGAGTGCTTTGACAGACGGGTCTTTCAGGCGGTCGATGTCCTCATCATTGTATTGCCAGAGGTGGAAACCGTCATCCGTCATGCGGTTGGCATGTATCTCGGTCATGTTGAACTGGTAACGGCTCAGTTGCGGTATCTCGATGTAGGGAGTGAAGACGGGAACCATGAGGAAGATGCTGTCACCCTTGTTCAGAAGAAAGTTTTCCTGCAAGGAGTCGAAGACATAGCACATGGCAGCGGTGCCGCCTTCAGTGGCGAAGAGGTCGTAGGTGCCGCGTGGCGGACGGTTGTCGCACATTTCTTGCGCCAGATAATCTTGTACCAGTATTTCGGTGAAGTGCAGGATGCGGTCGGGAACCGGGTATTGGTCGCCGATGATGGCTTCCGCCCATTCGTGCACCAGCGAGTCGGGGTCGGCGGCATGCTGCATCAAGAGGTAATTATAGGTTTGTTCCAGAAGTTGGGCACCGTGGGCGGCATTGTTCTTTTTGAGGAATGCTTCGAAGCGGGAGGCAATGCCGGGCTTTTCGGGAATGCCGGCGATACCTTCGGGAAGGTTCATGACGCGACGGCATTCTTCCAGTCCGAACTGTCCCAGCAGGAAGAAGGCTTCGCGCGGGGTGGTGGCTATCCAATTGGGGTTACCGCGTCCGGCATTCAGCATGGTGCGGGCGGTTTTCTTCAGGCTTTCGTCAGCCATATCGATGAGACGGTTTTTCAGCTCGAAAGGGCTGATAGTCTCCATTTTCTTTTCAAAATTCTTGGTATCCATATAGTTAAGTTTAAGTTTGTATCCTATAAATTCTTCGGATGCGATAAACTAATCTTGAGACTGCAAGAAACTAATATCCGCAGTGCAAGGAACTAATATTTTTCTTGCAAGAAACTATTCGTACTATAACTGTTTATGAATCTTACAATATCTGTACTTTTCACTTACAATAAATATATTAGTTTCTTACAACAATTGTTGTATGAATAGTTTCTTGCAAGAAAAATATTAGTTCCTTGCACTGTGGATATTAGTTTCTTGCATCGCAAAGATTAGTTTCTCGCAGGTCGTAGATTCTTTGTTTCCTACACGACCGTAGCTAAACCATGAGCACAATGGCGACGCCCCATATTATTAATAAGGTGTTGCCTACGGCATACGTCACCGTGTAACCCAACGCAGGCGTCTCACTCTCTACCGCATCTTGTATGGCACCCAGTGCGGCTGTCGTCGTACGTGCTCCGGCACAGCATCCCAGTGCAATGGCGGGATGGAACTTGAAGACATACTTTGCAAGTAGCAGACCGATAATTAGCGGTAGGGTAGTGGCTACGGCACCTGCAATGAACAAGCTCAGTCCCACATCCCGGAAACCTTGTACGAAACTCGGTCCGGCGGCTATGCCCACTACGGCGATGAACATATTCAATCCTACATTATTCAGTACCCATAGCGACGCTTCGGGAATACGCCCGAACGTGGGGTGCTTACTACGCAGCCAGCCAAAGAATAATCCGGCTATCAATGCGCCGCCGCTTGTGCTCAGGCTGATGGGGACACCGCCAATGTGAATGGACAGTGCACCGAACAGGCCACCTATCAGAATACCCAACCCTACGAATATCATGTCCGTCTGATGCGTTGGGCGGTCAACGTAACCTATGCGTACGGCAGCACTTTCCACTTCCTGTTTGGTGCCTACCACTTCGATGACGTCACCGGCATCCAGCTTGGTCTGTGCCAGTACGGGGATTTCGATTCCCGCACGCTTGATGCTGCGGATGCTGACGCCATGCATGAACTTCTGCCTGCGGATGTTGGCTACCGTCTTTCCGGCAAATGTTTTTTTGGTGATTGTGACGGGCAGGGTTTCTGCCGGGAAGTCGAGCAATTGAGCATCCTGCACTTCTTCGCCTATCCAGTCTTCTTCGCCGATGACGTATTCACGGCGTCCGCTAAGTACGACTTCGTCTCCTATTTCGAGCACAGTATTCGGACTTACTTCACGGACTACACCTTTTTTGCGCAGGCGTTCCACAAACAGGCGCTTGTCATGTTGCTGGAAGTAGACTTCCAGGTCTATCACACGACGACCCGGCTTGAACCATTCGTTTTCAATCTTGTAGGCACGGAAAGTTACGGGACGGGCGGCGTGCATGAAGCCCGGTTCGTCGGCTTCGGAACTGCCCATTTTGGCTTCCAGTTCCTTGCAGGCGGCTTTCACCTTTTCCAGTCCACCCAAGAGTTTGGGGCCGAGGGTGGAGAGTACCCAGGCGGAACCTGCGGTACCGAAAACGTAAGTCACGGCATAAGATACGGGGATGATATTGATATAACTCTGACGTTGCGCTTCGGTAAGCCCCATGTTCGCCATGGTGTCTTCGGCCACTCCGATGACGGCGGAGATGGTTTGCGAACCGGCTAAGAGTCCGGCTGCTTCACCGGGATTATAGCCCATCAGCAAGGCAAGAAGCCAGGTTACAACCAGTACGGACACACACATCAGTACGGCAAAGCCGACCTGTGGCAGTCCGTCCTTTTTCAGTCCGCGGAAGAACTGCGGGCCTACTTTGTAGCCGACAGCGAACAGGAAGAGTAGAAAGAATACAGATTTGATGGGACCCGGTACGTCAATGTTCAGTTGGCCTACCAATACGCCTACAAGCAATACGCTTGTGACCGTTCCCAGGCTGAACTTCCCGATACGCAGTTTGCCCAGCCAGAACCCCAGGAACAGGGTGAGGAATATGGCAAGTTCGGGGCGCTCCCTTAGCTGGTTGATTATCCATTCCATAATTAAGTTGTTTAGGTTGTTAATTGGTTTTTCGATGCTTCATTGCGTCGTTTCACTTATACAACAGCTTATAAAAGGAAGTGTTTTGGGCGAAAGTGGTTTTTTAGAACATTTATTGAGTAAAACTGGACTTTCTAAAAGAGTTTTCTTTCGTACCTTTGCCCACTCAAGAAAAAGGATAAATGATAATTTATCGCGCGAAGCGCGATAAGTAACGAGCTACAAGCTACAAGTGACAAGTACCTTTCGGCGTGATAGCCAAGCGAATTATTATTCGCCCACGAGTACAGCGCAGCAACTCGTTACTGGTAGCTTGTAGCTCGTTACTTAATTTAGCGGCGAAGCCGCTAAATTATCATTTATCCTTCAATACAAAAACAGGTATGCGTTTTACATTTTTAAGAATTTTTCTCCTCATCAGCCTTTGCTGGATGAGTCTGCCCCTGTGGGCGCAATATATGGTACAAGGTGTTGTCACAGACTCGTTAACCCGTGAGCCTCTGCCTTACACATCTGTGTACCTGAAAGGTACTACCGAGGGAGGTATGACCGATGACAAAGGTAATTTTTCTTTCAAAACGTATCGTGCCCAGGCAGTGCTGGTTATTTCTGCCGTTGGATACAATGAGTACACCCGCCTCATTCACCCGGCACGCAGTGTTCGCTTCAACGTCGCTCTTTCTCCGGCAACGTATGCCCTGAATGAAGTGGTGGTGAAACCGAAACGGGAACGATATAAGAAGAAAGATAATCCGGCTGTGGAATTTGTGCGGCAGATGATTGCCCACCGCGACGACTATTCACCCAAAGAGCTGGACTTCTGGCAACGAGACCGCTATGAAAAAATGACCTTTGCCATCAACAATTTCGACAGCGTGAAGCAACAGAAATGGCTTTATCGTAAATTTAAGTTCCTGACGGACTATGTGGATACTTCCGCCGTAACGGGAAAGCCTGTGCTTGCTGTTTCCAACCGTGAGTTGCTGGCTACGGACTATTACCGTAAATCGCCTAAAAGCGAGAAGCAGCGTGTGCATGCCCGCCGTCAGGCCGGTGTGGACGAAATGCTTTCGCAGCAAGGTATGGAGCAAGCCATCAGCGTCACGATGACGGATGTGGATATTTACGAGAATAACATCACGCTGTTCACTAACAAGTTCGTCAGCCCGTTGTCTTCCTTAGGTCCTTCTTTCTATAAATATTACCTCATGGACACGCTCACCATAGCGGGCCAGCCTTGTGTGGACCTGACGTTTGTTCCCTTCAACTCCGAATCGTTCGGTTTTACGGGACATCTCTACGTCACACTGGACAGCACCTATTTCGTGCGTCGCGCCACCATGAATTTCCCGCAAAAAATCAATCTGAACTTTGTGGACTACATGTCTCTGGAACAGAATTTCACCCGTGGCGAAGACGGCACACGACAGCTTGCGGACGAGCATATCACTACCGAGTTCAAGTTGGTTGATAACAGTGACGGTATTTATGCCAAACGGGATGTCTACTACCGGAACTATACCTACGAACCTTCTGCGGATGCCTTGTCCGCCTTCAAGAAGCCGGAGAAAGTGATTGAACCGTCCGAAGCTGCGCATCGCTCTGAGGCTTACTGGGATGATAACCGGCAGGTGGAAGTCAGTAAGAAAGAGACTTCGGTGGATAAAATGATGGCGCAACTCCGTACCTATCCCGTTTATTACTGGACGGAAAAAACGCTGAAAGTCCTTTTCACTGGATACATACCTGCACCGAGGGAAAAAGAGCCGTTGTTCTACATAGGTATGATGAACACCACCATCAGTGGCAATACGCTGGAAGGTGTGCGTCTGCGTGCGGGAGGTATGACGACCGCCTGGCTGAATCCACACCTATTTTATAAAGGATATATGGCTTATGGTTTTGATGACCATCGTTTGAAGGGTATGGCGGAAGTGGAATATTCTTTTCATAAGAAGAAGGAGTATGCCAACGAATTTCCGATTCATTCCTTGAAGGCGCGCTATACATCGGACGTCAATCAATATGGGCAACATTACTTATATACCAGTCAGGATAACGTCTTCTTGTCATTGAAACGTCAGAAGGACGACCGAATCGGTTATCAGCGTAAAGCCGAACTGACGTACACGAATGAATTTTATTCCGGTTTCTCTTTCCAGCTCACAAGCCGTTTCCGGCAGGATGAGTCTTCTTATCTCATCCCTTTCCTGAGGCAGGATGAGGTGGCAACGCCGGTGGAGAGAATATCGAATGCTGAGTTTGAAGTAAAGTTGCGTTATGCGCCGAATGAGAAATTCTTTCAGACGCAATGGAACCGTTTCCCGGTTTCACTGGATGCACCGGTCTTCTCGCTATCGCATACGGTGGCTGCGAAGGGAGTGTTAGGAGGCGATTATACCTATCATTATACGGAAGCCGGCTTTCAGAAACGTTTCTGGTTCTCGGCTTTCGGATATACGGATGTTATCCTGAAAGCAGGAAAAGTTTGGAATAAAGTACCTTTCCCGTTACTGATTATTCCGAACGCCAACCTTTCTTATACCATCCAGCCGGAGTCTTATACGCTGATGAATGCTATGGAGTTTATGAACGATGAATATGCTTCGTGGGATGTAACTTATTACCTGAATGGCTTTTTGTTCAACCGTGTTCCGCTACTGAAAAAGTTGAAATGGCGTGAAGTCGTTTCCTTTCGTGGTTTGTACGGCAATTTGAGCGACAAGAATAACCCGTCGGTCAGCAATGACCTGTTCCGTTTCCCTGCCACAACCTCTTTCATGGGGGATACCCCGTATATGGAAGTGGGCGTCGGTGTAGAAAATATTTTGAAGGTTATCCGCCTCGATTATGTCTGGCGATTAACTTACAGAAATCTGCCTGGAATTGATAAATCTGGTCTTAGAATCAGTCTACACATGACGTTTTAACTTAAATCTTACTAATAGAACATTAAATCGGATAAAATGACGAGTCTCAATTGAACAAAATAGCCTAAATTTGAGCAATTTTTTAAACTTTAAAAGATACAATGGCAATGAAAGAAAACATTAAGCCGGCAACCGGTCGTTTGGGTGTACTGGTAGTCGGAGTGGGTGGTGCGGTCTCAACGACCATGATAACAGGTACGTTGGCTGCTCGCAAAGGGCTGTCGAAGCCGATAGGCTCTATTGCACTGATGGCCACAATACGCATGGAGAACAACGACGAAAAACTAATCAAGGACGTAGTGCCTTTGGTTGATTTGAACGACATTGTTTTTGGCGGATGGGACATTTTCCCCGACAACGCATACGATGCTGCGATGTATGCAGAAGTCTTGAAAGAGAAAGACTTGAACCTCGTGAAAGAGGAATTGCAGGCTATCAAACCGATGCCCGCAGCTTTTGACCATAACTTTGCAAAACGTCTGAACGGTACGTATATCAAGGATGCAGCTACCCGTTGGGAAATGGTAGAGCAACTGCGTGAAGATATTCGTAGCTTCAAGGCTGCCAACAACTGCGAGCGTATCGCTGTGTTGTGGGCTGCAAGTACCGAAATCTATGTTCCGTTGTCTAAAGAACATGAGTCGCTTGCTGCTTTGGAAGAAGCAATGAAGGCGAACAACACGGAAGTGATTTCTCCGAGTATGTGCTACGCTTATGCTGCAATTGCTGAAGGTGCTCCGTTCATCATGGGTGCTCCTAACTTGTGCGTAGACACTCCGGCCATGTGGGAATTCTCTAAGAAGATGAATGTGCCCATTTCCGGTAAAGACTTCAAGAGCGGTCAGACACTGATGAAAACAGTTCTCGCTCCGATGTTCAAGACTCGTATGCTGGGTGTAAGCGGTTGGTTCTCTACCAACATTCTGGGTAATCGCGACGGCGAAGTGCTCGATCAGCCCGAAAACTTCAAGACCAAAGAAGTCAGCAAGCTGTCTGTTATCGACAATATCCTCGAACCGGAAAAGTATCCCGACCTCTATGGTGATGTTTACCACAAAGTTCGTATCAACTATTATCCTCCCCGCAAAGACAACAAGGAAGCATGGGACAACATCGACATCTTCGGATGGATGGGTTATCCGATGGAAATCAAAGTAAACTTCCTGTGCCGCGACTCTATCCTTGCAGCTCCTATCGCACTCGACCTGGTTATCTTCAGTGACTTGGCATTGCGTGCTGGTATGTCTGGCATCCAGACCTGGTTGTCATTCTTCTGCAAGAGCCCGATGCACGACTTTGAGAATGAACCGGTACACGACCTGTTCACTCAATGGAGAATGGTGAAAGAAACAATCCGCACGATGGTGGGTGAAAAATCACCGAGCTATCTGGATTAATAAATAATAATAAGGTGATAAGGTGGTAGAGTGATAAAGTGGTAATATACTTTATCGCTTTATCACCTTACCGCTTTATCACTTTTTTATATCTTTTTTCTATGAAGAAACCTTCATTCTTCCCTGTCCTTATAGGCACGGGCTTTGGCTCGGGCTTTTCTCCTTTTGCTCCGGGCACGGCGGGCGCTTTATTGGCTACGCTTGTCTGGTTCGGGCTTGCTATGTTTATATCAGAAACTTGTTTGTTGTGGACCACCGTTGCACTGGTGTCGCTGTTCACCGTAGCCGGCATATGGGCTACCGACCGGCTGGAACCCTACTGGGGTGAAGACCCTTCGCGCGTGGTGGTGGACGAGATGGTAGGAGTGTGGATCACGCTTCTGGCAGCTCCGGCTGGTCACGTCTGGTATGGATTGGCAGCATTTGTGCTGTTCCGCTTCTTTGATATTCTGAAACCGCTGGGCATCCGGCGGATGGAAAATTTGCCGGGCGGAGTGGGAGTGATGATGGACGACGTATTGGCGGGAGTGTATGGTTTCATTGTTTTAATTGTGGTGAGATGGCTGATAGAATAGGAGAAAAGAGTCGGTTTGCCGGTTGGCGTAGGGAAGTGTGGCTTTTTATGAAAGCACAACTCTCAGCACAAATAGCGACTGTGATTGATTTTCTGATTACTATTCTTTTGGTAAAATTATTCGGTATCTATTATTTGTATGCCACGTTCATCGGTTCCGTGATTGGTGGCATTGTCAATTGTGTAATCAACTATGAATGGGTGTTCAAGGCAGAAGATTGCAAAAAGATACATGTAGGATTGAAGTATTTCATCGTTTGGGGTGGGAGCATCCTGATTAACACGTGGGGTACTTTTGCCTTGACGGAATGGCTGGCACGGATGAAGTGGGTGAACGGATTGTTGGGATATTATGTCTACGATGTGTTTATCTTGTCCAAGATTACTGTAGCCTTGCTGGTTGCATTCTTCTGGAACTATTATCTGCAACGGTTTTTCGTTTACCGGAACCACAACTTAAAAAGATTTCTGAAACAACGTTTGGAACATAAATAGGATGAACATGAATTATAGAGATTGGCTGCAACAGGTGATATACAAGATTATCAACCCCCTCGTGCGTGGCATGATTAAAATAGGCATTACGCCTAACTTTATTACTACTACCGGACTGGTGCTCAATATTGTGGCCGCCGGTGTGTTTATTTATGCAGGGCTATTCACAGATGCCGAAGAAGACCTTTCTCTGGTAGGCTGGATGGGAGGACTCATACTTTTTGCCGGACTGTTTGATATGATGGATGGTCGCGTGGCACGTTTAGGCAATATGTCTTCCACGTTTGGCGCTTTGTACGATTCAGTACTCGACCGTTACAGTGAGCTGTTTACTCTGTTCGGCATTTTTTATTATCTCATATTGCAGGGATATCTGATAGGTTCTATTATCACTTTTCTGGCTTTGATAGGTTCGCTGATGGTGAGCTATGTACGTGCGCGTGCCGAAGGCTTGGGGTTGGAATGTAAAGTGGGCATCATGCAGCGTCCCGAACGGGTGGTGCTGACTGCTTTGGGAGCCCTGTTCTGCGGCATCTTCTCCGATTGCACGCTTTTCGATCCGATGTTGATATTGATTGTTCCTTTGGCAGTGATTGCCGTATTAGCTAATCTGACAGCTTTTGTCCGTCTGGCACATTGCTATAAACTTTTGAACAAATGATAAAAAGATATTTTCCTCCGGTGAGAGAAACGATGTTGGTAGTGGTTAT
>CAMTFK010000128.1 GCA_947071285.1 uncultured Bacteroides sp.
CATAGCGCAGCCACTTGTAGCTTGTAGCCCGTAGCTCGTAACTTTACTCCTTTCTGCACAGCTATGAATTAAATTCAACCAATGCCCGTATTATTAACAAACTCCCCCGGCTTTATGCCAAATTGTTTCTGGAAACACTTTGCAAAATACGACGGACTATTGAAGCCTACCATATAGCAGATTTCATTAATACGGTATTTATTTTCCGCAAGCAGGGCTGCCGCCTTTTTCAACCGCACTATCTGTATCAATTCATTCGGAGTGACATTAGCCAGTGTCTTTATTTTGGAAAACAAACTGGAACGGCTGATACCAAGCTGTTCAGCCAGGAAATCAATTGTCAGTTCCGGCTCAGAGAAGTTTTGTTCGATAATCTCATTGATACGGGTCAGGAATTTATTGTCCACCGAGTTGCTGGCTATGCTGTTCAAAGGAACCATCGGCATTTTAGAAAACTTCTGGCGTAACAGATTACGCAAGTCAAGAAGATTCTTGATACATGCCTCCAGATATTGTACAGAGAAAGGTTTCTCGATATAAGCATCCGCACCACAGTCCATACCCTCTATTTTAGAGTTCGTATCAGTTTTTGCCGTCAGCAATATGAACGGGATATGGCTGATAGCCTGGTCCGCCCGCAAAGCCTTGCAAAATTCCACCCCATCCATGCGTGGCATCATCCAGTCGCTCACAATCAAGGTCACCTCATGCTCCTTCAGTTTTTCCAACGCTTCCACCCCATCTTCTGCCGTCAGAATGGAATATTGAGCAGAGAAACTGCTTGAAAGAAAATTCAGCATCTCCTCGTTATCATCCACAATCAGCATCAGCGGTTTGTCTTTAGAAGACACCACCGGCAGACTTTCCGACAAGATATCTTCGGGTATTGCCGGGTTGAGAACGCCTGCTTCTCCTTCCTGAGCCGTCGCCCCGACTTGTTCAATGGGCAACGTCACTATGAAAGAGGAACCTTTATTAATTTCGGATTCCACCTCTATGCAACCGTTATGCGACTCCACAATACTCTTCACAATACTGAGTCCGATACCCGTACCGGGTTTATTATCCATTGCCTGATAAAAAGGCTTGAAGATTTTCTTCCGGTCTTCTTCGCTAATGCCGATTCCGTTATCAGTTACTTTCACCACAAACGTATGTTGTTCCGGCTGAACAACACAAGAAAGGATTACTTTATCCTTGGTATATTTGCTTGCATTCGTCAGCAGGTTGCTTATCAGTTTGGTAATTGCCTCACTATCCACCATAGCCGTAAAATCGGCATCGGGATATTCCACTTCCAGATGCGCACCATGCTGGGTGATAAACGGTTTGAACCGCTCGCAAACCGCCTGTAGCAACTGGCGGATATTCTGTGAAGCATATTTCATAGTTATACCTTCCTGTTCCACCTTACGGAAGTCCAGCAGTTGATTGACCAGGAACAGCAGTCGCTGACTATTGCGGTCGATAATATTCAGATCGTCCCGCAGCACTGCAGGCATCGGTATGGACGATTTCATAATTTTCTCCAAAGGACCAATGATAAGCGAAACCGGGGTGCGGATTTCGTGAGCTATCATCGTGAAGAACTTAATCTTAGCTTCATGCACTTCCTTCTCCTTGCTCACATTCAACTGATTGATTTCCGCAGTATGCTTCTTCTCCGTCCGCTTCAACAGGAAACGGATAAAGAAAGTCAACGCTATGCATACCAATATGAAATAAAGAATCTTGGAAGCCGTGCTCCAATAGAAAGGAGGATGAATGGTTATCTTCAAACTCGCTTCCCGATTACTCCAAATCCCATCATTATTCGTGGCTTTCACCTTAAAAACATATGTTCCGGCAGGCAGGTTGGTATAAGTAGCTTTATTCTGCGAACCTACATAATTCCAGTCTTTATCAAAACCTTCCAATTTATAGGCATACTGGTTCTTTTCGGGTGTGCAATAACTCAATGAAGCATAGAGCAGACTGAAAACATGGTCTTTATAAGACAAATCAAGTTCCGTCATCCAGTTCAGGGCTTTCGGCAACTTCTTATCTCCTATCCGGATTTCCTTGTTGAAGATTTCCAGTCCTGTGATAACGACCGGCGGAAGCACCTTATTCGTTTTTATCTGATAAGGATAAAAAGCATTGAAACCATTGACCGAGCCGACATATATTTTACCGTCGGAAGCCTTCAAAGCAGCATTAGGCAGGAATTGTTCGCTCTGCAACCCGTCACTGCGCGTGAAGACCTGACAACTCTCGCCGGGAGCGTAGCGAACCAGCCCTTTCGTCGTGGTCAGCCACAGCACATGCTGATCTTCAACGATACCGCAAATGTTACGGCTGGGAATATCCAAAGGTATCGCTTCAAACAGGTCTTCTTCAGCATTATACTTGCAAAGCCCGTTCATCGTCCCCACCCACATATTTCCGTTGCCATCTATCAGCACGCAATTCACCTGGTCGTTAACCAATGCACCGGGAACATTGCTGTGCACGTAGTTCTTCCAAGTCTTTTTATCCGGATTATACTTAAACAAACCCTTCCCCTGCGTAGAGAACCAGATATTGCCGTCGGCATCCTGATCTATATCGATGGTCAGCGATTCTAAGTCTTTGACACGGACAAAATTGTCTTCTTCACGGTTATACAAGTTTATTCCTGCCATAGAAGTTACCCATATCCGCTTCTCCCGGTCACGGAAGATGGCGTAGGAACTGGTGCCGTCAAGGGTGGTCAAGTCTCCTCCTCTGGTGGTATATACCCTGAACGCGCCTGTTTTCGTATTCAGCACGTTGACTCCTCCCGTATAGGTGCCAATCCATAAATCGTCATCATCCATACAAAGAGCATGCACATTATGGTAAGAAAGACTGTTTCTGTGCTCATCGGGCATATAATGAGTGAATTGTTTATCCTTGGGAGAGAAGCGGCTCAGCCCTCCATCATCAGAGGCTATCCAGATATGCCCGTAAGAATCTTCACAGAAACGCCCGATAACGGTTCCGTTCACCGAATTGAAAAAGCGCGAATGGGCAAAGCATTCAAACTGCCCGGTATTAGGCGAAAGATAATTCACCCCACCGTAATAAGTCCCGACCCATATTCCGCCTTCACGGTCTTTTACGATAGGATAGACAAAACGATTGGATAATGAATAAGGGTTTGTTTCATCTTCCGTGAACAGTTGATGTTCGCATGTAAGTGTATTAAACAGCAAAAGTCCGTCATCCGAACCTATCAATAGTTGGTGGGGAGCATATTCCACCAAAGAGTGGATATGAGTAGCCCCCTTACCTTCCGACGGATGCAAATAAGTGGTTGCCTTACCCGTATATCTGTCTATCTTCTGCAAACCGCATTCCCATGTTCCCAGCCACAGTGCATGTTCAGAGTCTTCGAGCATGACCAGAGAGTTTGAGTCATATTGCCCCGCTTCGTAAGTGATAGGGAAAGGCTCGAATTTATTCTCCGCCTTATTCAGCTTGGACACAGTGGGATTTCCCCAATTAGTGACCGCCCAGATCTGATTTTCACTATCAACCAGCACACTCGCCATTAATCCATTGGCATCTTTAAATTCATAATGTTCCAGATAGTGCTTGGATATATTATACTTGAAAATACCTTGCCCTACTGTCGAGAACCACAAGTTGCCGTCTCTGTCTTCTGCAATATGATTCACATTGCTCTTAATGCTGTCACCTTGGGCTGTCAATACTTTGAATAGTTCAAAGCTTTCCGTTTCATAATCAAAAATATAAACCCCGTCTTCTGTCCCCACCCAGATATTATCTGTAGTGTCGTAAAGAGAAGAGATATAATCATTAGACCCTTGCGGATTCAGATTATAAACTTTTATAGTGGTGCCGTCGTAACGGTTCAAGCCGTCATCCGTACCAAGCCACATAAAGCCATATTTATCCTGCATAATAGCACGCACAGAGTTGGAGGATAATCCATCTTCCACGGAGAAATGGCGGAACCAAAAATCAGTAGAAGCTGCCGGAAGCACCAACGGAATAATACCGGCTATTATAGCAAGGATAATCTTTTTCATTTCTTCACCAGATATTGATTGAACATAATTCCCATTACAATCAATGCAAGACCGATATAAGTTGTAAACACAATCTGTTCACCCAATATGATTGCAATGAAGAATAAAGACAAGAAGGGAGATAAGTAACAAAGCTGGTTGACCAGTGCCGGATTGGATGTTTTCCGCATGGCAAGGCTGAAAAAGATGAAAGGAATACCCATTTCGAACCCGCCGACATACATACCCGACAGTATACCGGGCAATGTATTAAGATGTACGCCTACCCCCACAGCTCCTATCAGCAAATAGGCCGTGCCGAACAGGAAACTCATAAACAGCGCAATACTGCCATCTGTTTTATCTTTGAACTTATTGTTTATCATCCAATACATGGCCCACAGTAAGGCACTCAATGCTGCCAGCAATAAGCCATGCACAGGTATGTCCATACCTCCCGACTGCCCCGTACCAGCCGAAATCAGTACCACTCCACTCAGCGAAATACACATGCCGATATATTTCTTCGGTGGTATGGGCTGATGGGCGAACAAGGCCAACAGAATAAGCAGTACAATAGGCCATGCATAATTGATGGGCTGTGCCACCTGTGCAGGTAGCAGGTCGTATGCTTTGAACAACACCAGATAATAAGCGACAGGATTCAGTAATCCCAATAATGCAAAGTATCCCCATTGGCGACCGGAAAGTTCTGACACCAGTCTCCACTTCTTCTGGAAAGTCAGCAAAAGGGCAAATATGACTAATGAAGTACAACTGGCTATCAGCAGCATCTCAAAATGAGTTAGATGCGTTAAGGCTATCTTAAAAGCAGTGGCTACAGTAGACCAACTAAGCACTGCAATGCAGGCATAAACAACGGCACTTGTACTGTTTTTCATCGGTTCATATATGTTTCTTTTGCAGACATCGTATTTATCTGTATGTTTATAAAGGATTGCTTCCCGTAACCCTGATGCGGTATGGCCATTGAGCATCTTTCTCTCCCGGAGCGGGATTCATCCAATGTTCCGTTGGCGCTCCCATCACAACCAGCCACAAATAAGTCAGAGTTTGATCTTTTGGAGCTGTAAAAATAATACTTTTCCCGCTATTATCGCCCATTTCCCCATAAATAGATTCACCTTCTGCCGTTACGGCAACAAAACCATAACGCCAACCTGCCTTATCTGTATGGATTGCAGTATATCCTTCCTTTCCCGCTTCTCCGCAGAAGTCCACTTTCACTTTCTCTCCCGGTTGAGGAACAAGCAAAGGAATCGCATTGAATCCATAATTTTCAGGACAATTCTCCGATGTTATTTCGTACCAACCATCCGGCTGAGTAATTAGCTGAGAAGTATATTTATTGGCATACGGACGTGTTTCTTTCCAGACGCGCGGAAAGTCCCAGTTGATAAAGTGCCGGTAAGTATCAAACATCTCGTCACAGAATTGTTTCTGATTCAAAGCAGCCAAACGTTTGTAGGTGATAACCGGGTCTTCTCCCCTCTTTCCCTGACGGTAAAGTTCGGCTATAATGGGAAGTCCCCGTTTCATACCCCAATATTCCAATACGTAAGGTGAATGATAAATGTTCTCCATGTGGAGATAAGCCTTGTGAGTCAACTTCATGAAAGCATCCCAATGATATTTTTCATCAGTAATCCATTCGGGATTAACCTGCCACAGCATCCATTGCGAAGTCATTTCAAAGAAACCGCATCCTCCCCAGGCTTCACCCTGCCCGTCGCAACTGATTTGTGCCTGAAAACTATGTCCCAATTCATGGGCGATGCAGTTCAGTTTCTTATCTTGCACACGGTTGGGAGCAATCCATAATGCACCGATTTCTCCGTCATAATCTCCACCGTATGCCGTGCCTTCCAGGGAATAGTTCAGCATCACCATCATGCGATACTTGTCGCACTTGGAACCGGGACGTGAGAACTCCAGTGTATCACGGAAGAAACGGTAAAAACTCTCCAACTTATCCATCAGATTCGGTAAATCGACTTTCATATCATGTCCTTCCAACTGTGGAGGGTTGGACAAATCGTTCCCGAAGCCTTTCTCCCAGAAGATGACGAAGTTTTCGGTGCAGGCCATGCGGCGGTAGCTCCACTTGCTTTCAGGGTTTTGTAAATCCATGTCCTGAAGGTCTTTGGGAATATAAATGGCTTTGCCAGCAGGTATAGGAGTATTCTGGGCTTCAGAACTACAACTTATTAGTAAAAAGACCGACAGTAGTAAGATATATTTTCTCATTGTATTCTTTAATTAAGTAAAGGGTGATGGCTTCTGCCACCCACCCTTTATACTATTTTATTCATACTTTCTGTTAATCCTCGTAAGGCTTTCCGTCAAGATTCGGGCACTTATTCAACTCATAACGTGGAACAGGCATCCAGTACATCTGCGGAGCAACGAACTTGCGTTGTTGCAATGGAGTCGTATTATGCTGATAGAGTAACGTCCCGTCTTTCAATTTATAAATCTTCAAACCGGTAGGCCAGTTATCTTTAGCATAAGCCTCTTCCATTCTTTTCCAACGGCGAAGGTCGAAGAAACGCTGTCCTTCAAACATTAACTCTATCTTACGCTCATATTCGTATTCAGCACGAATATCCGTCCCCGGAGCATCGGGCAGAAGAGCGCGATTTCGAATGTAGTTGATATACTTCAAAGCCTCAGCGTTATTTCCAAGTTCAATCTGACATTCAGCATAATTCAGATAGAATTCAGCTAAACGGAAGAAAATCCAGGGAGTGGTGTCCATAATGGTTTCACTATATTGGTCATAGTTCGGGTCTAAAAATTTACGCATATAGTAACCCGTCTGAGTAGCATTCCAGTATTCTCCATCAGTATAACTGGGAGATTGTTCCCCCGGAAGCACACCTTCCTCACCTGGTTCGTAGATGGCAATAGCATGGTTATCGTCACCATATCCCCACATGGCTCCATCATACAGAATATTGGCATAAAAACGCAGTTCACGACCTTTCCACGGCTGGATTTTTGTAGCTTCAATCGTCGCATCCTTATAGATAATCTGATTGGTTTCCGGATCTACACTCGGTAAGGAGATGTTGTAGGAAGCCAAGCCCTCGACAGTGTATTCACTACCATCTTCCTTTTGGAAAGCATTGACGATGTCATAAGTGGGTAACCATACACCCCAACCATTATACCCATTGTAAGGGCCATTAGGTGACTGAAAAAGATAGTGCAGAGCACTTCCGTAAGTACCTTTATTGTTATAAAGTTTCTGGAAAATGATTTCTGGATTCTGCGTATTGTAGAACAAAGCAGCATACTCTTCGCTACTATTTACAGACGGCAGACTGTATATACTCAGGTCTATGATATCCTTACTTGCCTTAGCCGCCTCTTTCCACTTCTCAGTAGAAGGTGTTCCGAACAACGGGCTCGCCTTATAGAGCAATGTACGAGCCTTAACAGCCATAGCCGCCCCACGAGTAGCACGTCCAAAGTCATTACTACTTTCGTACTGTAAAGGTAGCTTTTCAATAGCAAGTTCACAATCTTTTACAATAAAATCCGCCACATCATCCATCTCGGCACGAATCTCCGCCCAGTCGGAATCAATATCAAAAGTGCAGTCTACCAAAGGCACTCGTCCGTAGAGCGAGTAAAGTTGATGATAGAAGAAAGCACGCAAGAAGTAAGCCTGCCCGATGATATATGTCTTCCGGCTTTCATTACTTACATTAACGGGCACTTTGTCTATATTCTCAAGTAACTGGTTAACTTTCTTAATAGCACTATAATAGAAATTCCACGTATCACCTCTGGCGTCCGAGAAACCTACATTGTAATTATCGCATGAAACATTGCCCAATGTATAGACCTCAGTTGCGTAACCAGTACGATGAAACAACTCATCCGTATAGCTACAGAAAGGCACACCGTTCTCATTTTCACCTTCTACGTATGTGTAGCAATTGTTCAGGAATGCTTCTGCCAAGTCCATGTTTTCCCATACTGCCGCATCACTGATTGAATCGTGTGGATTCAGGTCTAAGAAGTCTGAGCATGACAAAGTACTGATGCTCAGCAAAGCCCAAATGGCTCCTTTCAATATATTTCTTCTCATATCGTTTTTCATTAAAGGTTCATAAATTAGAATGTAACATTTGCTCCGAAAGTCAATGTACGTTGAATAGGATATCCCTTAATACCGGCAGTCATTTCCGGATCAAAGATACCCATGCTGTCAATGGTGAAGAGATTGTTTCCATTGGCGTAGATGCGTAACTTTTCAAGACCGAGCTTTTTAATCATCATTTTCGGGAAAGTATATCCTATCTCCGCTGATTTCAGGCGTACAAACGAAGCGTCACGTAGCCACCAGGTGGATGAAAGGGAGTTGCGGTTATCTACCGCGGCCGCCTTCATGAAAGCACGCGGCCATTTTGCGTTTGCATTCTGTTCGGCAGTATTGGTTTCTATCCAACGGCCTTCATAGAAGTCGGTCGGCATATTCATCGCAGGCATCACCAGTTGCTCAGCATCTGCCTGACCTTGAAAGAATACATTCACGTCGATCCCCTTCCAAGCACCGTTTAATGTTAGACCGAATATCCATTTCGGAGTTGTAGATTTGTCTATCCGGACAGCGTCATCCCAAGTGATGCTTTTATCGCCATTGGTGTCCTGATAAATCAGATCCCCCGGTTTGGTTCCTGGAAGATGCGGAGTAGCGTCAATCTGTTCCTGTGTCTGATAGATACCTAAAGCTTTATATACGGTGATACCATCAATGGGATGACCTGTAGCGCGTTGCCATTCAGGAGTTTTGATGGCTTCGTCCATATAAACCACTTCATTGTTGGCATAAGTGAGGTTACCAGTAGCCCCCCATTCAAAGTCACCTGACTTATCACGATAACTGGCAACAAGTTCAATACCATGATTCTTTACCTTACCCAGATTCTCTGCTGGCAGCGAAAGCCCGGAATAAGTGGGGACGGAAGCGTTGCGGGTAATCAGAATATCATTACGGTGTGACTGGAAATAGTCAATGTCCAAGCCCAACTTGCCATGCAGGAATTGTGCAGAGAAACCAAGATTCCATGTTTTAGCCTTTTCCCAAGTCACCAACGGATTGGCAGTACGCGTTTCATAAATACCTTGCACATAGCTGGGGTCTGTACCAAAAGCATACGATTTACTACTATTAAAAGAGTACATAGACAAATATTGATAAGCCGTGATGTTATCGTTACCCATCATGCCCCATGAACCTTTAATCTTAAGAAAACTGATAGTATTCAGCAATGGAGCGAAGAAATCTTCCTGAGATATAACCCATCCTGCAGAGATGGAAGGAAAAAGTCCCCAGCGATGTCCCTGTGCAAAGTTCATAGAGCCATCATAACGGAGAGTAAACTCAGCCAGATATTTATCCTTATAACCATAATTGATACGTCCGAACCAATTCTGACGTGCTGTTTCATTGGAGTTTCCACCATTGTCTTTATCTGCATCGACCTTACTGCCGAAGTCCAAGTCAGGCAATGCAGAAGAAAGATAGTTGGTGCGGTAACCGCTTAAACCGCTATACGTATATTTACTCTGTTCATAGGACACGAAAGCATCTATCCGATGGGCTTCCTTAAAGGTGCGATTGTAGCCTATACGGGCATTCAGCGTTGTAGTATTGCTCTTATTAGACCAAGAATTTACGCTGATGGCACCTGTGGCGTCGCGATGATTGGTATATTCATCGGTAGCAGAACTATAGGAATAGATATCATAAGGTGTATTTATACTCTTGCCGTCATTGAACGCATAATCCAGTGCAGCGTAGCCTTCGGCATACAATCCCGGAGTTATTATATCCAAGTCAATGCGGATTCTGGGTTTCAGGTTCAGGATATGATTATTCGTTTTGTTGGTTCCCGGAGTGTCGGACACCATCAGGAGGGCATTGTTAGTGATACCGTCATATCCTATCCTTAACAATCCGTTCGGGAAGTAAGGAGCTGACATCGGATTGGTGGTGAGGAAGTATCCGAAAAGGTCTTCGGTAGAGTATATACCTCGGTTACGCACTTCCTGCCGCCCCAGGATATCCATGCTGAACTTGATGGATTTATTAATCTGCGCATCAATATTGGTAGTGAACTGATATTGATTGTAGTCCTGTGGAGTATTTTTGTAAATGGCATCCTGATACATGTATTGCGCCGAAGAGTAGAACGACAGTTTGTCATTACCACCACTAATGGAGAGGCTATGCTGGGTATTGGTAGCCCAATTCTTAGCCACTGCCCCCCACCAGTCTGTATTGGGAAAGCTGATAGGATCACTTCCATCCAGAATCTTGGAAATAGCAGTTTCCGGATAAGTCAAGGTATTGCCTTGTGCAGCATCGAATTCATTGACATAAGTGGCATACTGATAAGAACTCAGCATTTCGGGAATGCGTGTAGGTTGAGAGAAAGAGATATTGCCGCTATAGTTCACCTTCACTTTGCCTTCGGCACCGCGCTTGGTGGTGACCAAGATAACGCCATTAGCCGCACGTGCACCATAGATAGCAGCGGAAGCATCCTTCAATACGGAAATGGACTCGATATCTTCGGGATTTAGTCGGCTGAACGAGCGGTCGGCAATACCATCTACCACAATCAGCGGGGCAGTACTTCCCAAAGTTCCCTTACCGCGAATCAGAATATCGGCATTATCTTCACCCGGCTCACCGGAACGTGTATTGGCAATGACACCCGCTGTCTTACCTGCAAGAGTATTTGTGAGGTTCACGGCAGCTAACTTTCTCAGTTCATCCCCGCCTACCTGCGAGATGGACCCAGTCAAGGTTGCCTTTTTCTGGGTACCATAACCTACCACCACTACCTCATCCAGCATCTCTGTATCTTCTTTTAAAGTAATGCTGAGTGTTTGTTTTCCATCTACCGGAAGTTCAACAGTTGTGTAACCTATGTATGAAATCACCAGAGTCGCTTTTGCGGGAACATCCAAAGTGAAATTTCCATCAATATCGGTTATCGTTCCATTTGTAGTACCTTTCACTACTACACTGGCGCCGATTATTGCTTCACCGCTTGAATCGGCTACTTTACCTGTTATGGTACCAGATTGCTGCACAACCTCAATTCCCATAGATTCTGCCATTTCCGGAAACGCAAATGCCGGACTCACACTGGCACCTGCTGCAAGGAAAAGACAGGTTGCAGCCTTTAAAACAGCTTTGCTGAACAAGGCCCGATTTTCATGTGTCTTCATATTACATCTTAACTTAAAAGGTTAATATTCAATTACAAGTTATATTATTCTAATTTCTTAAAACGGATTAGTTTACTTTCCATTCAATCACCCCGCCCGAAGCACCTTTCTGCAACTGAGCGGCAATTTTCAATCCTGTCGTTTTTACCGGTTTAAAGTCAAGACTATTGTAGCAGTCCTTCTTCACCACATAGTCATTCAATGCCTCTACTTCTTTCCAAGTTTTACCATCTTTATAGTAGAGTTTCCAGCTTTCCGGCACGCGGAAGTTCCCATCGTAATGATCGAAATCCAGCCAATAAACCTGTACGTTTGAAACGGTATAAGGCTGATCAAATTGGTAAGCCAAGGTTTCCAGTGTTCCGTTTCTCAACCACCAATAGTGGTAAGGCTTAGAAATATCCGATGAACGTTTCGGCTCCCATTGGTCGTTCACTCCCCATGCCCAGCTTTCTACGGAGGCTGATTCTGGAGCGTCTTTCTGGATAGGAGCCTGTATCATCAGAGTCCGTGCCTTGCTGGCAATTGTCGGCTCGGGAATAGGACGGGCATATTCGGCAGCTTCAGGAATCCAAACTGCCATTTGGTCTGCACCACGATTATTCCAGGTTGAATAAGGAATGGCTTTGAAAGGAACCTCTTTCACACTACCATCTTTACCCACTTCTTTCGCATTACCGGTCAGCACTACAACACCGTTCAACAGATTAGCATCATAAGCTGCTTCCATTGGAGTGGCATCAGGAATAAACTTGTTGAAAACAGTGCTGTCAGACTGATCTTTACCTTCCAGACAAAACATGATAGGACCACGTTCGATAGCCAGTTTGCCACGGTCATCTTCCACATTATCATTGGCTTTAATACGGCGTACATCCATCGGAAGACTAATATCTACCACGTCACCCGCTTTCCAGGTACGTGAAATAGTAGCGTAGCCATCATATTGTTTGGCATTTACTTTCTTACCGTTAACAGAGATGCTGTAAGCACCTGCCTTATCAGTAAATGAATAAAGATCCGTCGGCACGGGAGCATCCTGCGCCCAACCCG
>CAMTFK010000129.1 GCA_947071285.1 uncultured Bacteroides sp.
TGGCACACAATGCCGGACTCAACGTCAAAGCGTTCAATGCGGAGAAACCGATAGCAATAGCCATCGTCAGACCGAACTGCCGGTAGAATGTACCTGCCGTACCACCCATGAAACTTACCGGGATAAATACGGACATCATGACCAGTGTAATAGAAACGATAGCGCCACCCAGTTCACTCATGGCGTCGATGGAAGCGGCGCGGGCAGACTTGTAGCCCTGGTCTAACTTCGCATGGACGCCCTCGACGACGACTATGGCGTCGTCGACCACTATCGCAATGGCAAGCACCATGGCCGAGAGGGTCAGCAAGTTGATACTGAAACCAATCAGTTTCAGCACGAAGAACGTTGCAATCAATGCCACCGGAATGGCGATTGCCGGAATCAGCGTAGAGCGCATATCCTGCAAGAAGATATATACTACGATAAATACCAGGATGAAGGCCTCGATCAATGTCTTGATAACCTCATGGATAGAAGCAAACAAGAAGTCGTTGGCACTCTGTGCAATGTTGATCTGCAAACCGGAAGGCAGCTTCTCAGAATAGTCGTTCAGCAATTCTTCCAGGTCGTTGATGGTCTGTGTAGCATTACTACCGGCCATCTGGAATACGATACAACTGACGGCCTTATGTCCGTTTACGGTATTGTTGAAACCATAAGTCAGACGTCCCAACTCGATGTCGGCAATGTCTTTCAGGCGGAGTACTTCTCCGTTTTCCTGTGCTTTGATAACGATGTTCTCAAATTCTTCTGCCTGTTGCAGACGTCCTTTGTAACGTATCGTGTATTGGAATGTCTGATTACCGCGTTCGCCGAACTGTCCCGGAGCAGCTTCAATGTTCTGTTCTGCCAGAACTGCGGCCACGTCATTAGGAATCAGTTTGTACTGCGCCATGATGTCGGGCTTCAGCCAGATACGCATGGAGTAGTCCGTACCCAGCACCATAGCATCACCTACACCGGCCACACGTTTCACCTCAGGGATAAGGTTGATGTTGGCATAGTTTTCAAGGAATTCAATGCTGTACTGGTCCGTCTCGTCGTAAATAGAGAATACCATCAGCATGGAGGTCTGTCTCTTCTGCGTGGTTACACCGATTTTAGTAACTTCGGCAGGCAGCAAACCTTGCGCCATGGATACGCGGTTCTGCACGTTGACGGCCGCCATATCCGGGTCGGTTCCTTGTTTGAAGTAAATGGAGATATCGGCGGAACCGCTGTTGGTGGCATTGGAAGTCATGTACATCATGTTCTCCACACCGTTAATCTGGTCTTCCAGCGGTGCGATGACAGAGTTCAATACCGTTTGGGCGTTGGCACCCGTATAGGTGGCACGCACCGATACGGTTGGGGGTGCAATGTCCGGATATTGGGTGATAGGCAATGTAGCCAGACCAATAAGTCCCAGAATTACTATCAGCACGGAGATTACCGTGGATAATACCGGACGATTAATAAATCTATCTAATTTCATGCTTATTTAGTGATTAGGGATTGGTGATTAGTGATAAGTACCTGCGGTATAATAGCGCAGCCGTTTATCACTAATCACTAACCGTTAAACGTTAATTAAATGCCGTCTGGATGTTACCGTCTTTCTGGTCTTGCAGCGCTTTCTGATATTCGGCTTCTTTCTCGGCAGGAGTGATAGGAGCGATGGTGGCCCCGTCTCTCAGATTCTGAACGCCTTCAATTACAACTTTGTCGCCAGCTTTCAGACCTTCGGTCACGTAGTAATACTTGCCGTCGTTCAGTTTGAACACCTGTACTTCGGTATTCTTCAACGTGTTGTCTGGTTGTACTACAAATACGAATTTCTTGTCCTGAATTTCTGTAGTAGCCGACTGCGGTATCATAATGACGTCTGTCATAGGGTTGGGGAATACTACGTTGCCCGTACCGCCGCTACGCAGGATGTTGCGCTGGTTGGGGAAGAGGGCACGCATATTTACAGAACCTGTCTTCTGGTCGATAACGCCACTGATAGTTTCCACGCGTCCGCTATCGGCATACATGGTTCCATCGATAAGTTGCAGTTGCACAGCAGGCATTTTCTCCAGAATCTCTTTGATGCTGCCACCTTCGTGTATCAGTGCCAGTAATTGTCTTTCGGTCATGGAGAAGTAAGCGAACATTTCGGAAATGTCGGCAACGGTAGTCAACGGAGTTGCTACGGAAGGGCTTACCAGGCTACCTACACGATAGGGGATGGTACCTACTATACCGTCGCTGGGGCTGGTTACGCTGGTATACGACAGATTATTCTTGGCGTTTACTAATTGTGCTTCAGCTTGTGCCAATTGTGCTCTTGTTTGTGCCAGTTGATTTTCGGCCATCTGCAAATCATAGTCACTGATGATGTTCTTCTTGTTCAACTCACGCTTATTGTTCACGGTGAGTTCCTGTGTGTTTACGGCAGCTTTGGCTGTTTCAACAGCAGCTTTAGCTGAGTTCACGGCAGCCTGATACTGTACGGGGTCGATGCTGAACAGCACTTGCCCTTTACGCACTACGGAACCTTCGTCCACGTGCAGCTTGGTGATGAAACCGCTAACCATCGGGCGGATTTCCACATCTTGTTTACCCTTAATAGTCGCCGGATAACTATTTGTCAAATTAGCAGTGGTGGTATTCACTGTAATTACTGCGAATTCGGGTGTTTTACCCGTAGTTTTGTCACCTTGTCCACAACTGAACAGTGACAGGCAACAGCATGCCAATAAAATCAATCTACTCTTCATACTCGTAATTATTCTCTGTCTTTTGGTTTATTTTTTCATTTTGATGAATAAAGGCTTTTATGTCTTGTCATAGTTGGATTGTACGGTAAGCAAAGGGAAAACTAAAAGCACTCTTTCGGTTTTCCGAGTGCAAAATTATCTATTTTTGAACAGATTAGTTCTATATTGGCGTATTTTTAACTATGTTTCATACATCTATTATATATAGGGGACTTTTTAGGATTATAAAGGTAGTCTGCGTAGGGGGCATTGCCGAATAATTACTTTTCCTTTTTTCATCTTTGTCCCCTTCCATATATATTTGATAATCTCTTTTAGCAAATTCGGTTCCTTTCCGTAAATAGGTGTATTTAACCGAATTTGTACCGAATATATACCGAGTTTGTACCGAATATGTATTGAACTGATTGCATAGATGGGACAGTCGTTGAATTTAATTTGTAATAGAGCGGGTTTGAATTTACTAACAGAAGTCATTCCCATATATCAAACTAATTTTGAATCAGTATTTACCTGTCAGAGAGCAAACTTTTCCCTGCTATCCCCTGTTTTTATTTAGTATATTTCTCTTTTTTGATTAAAATACTGTAAAGCATACTGCTTATTAATGGATAACCTTTATTTTTGCAGGATGTTACGTAACAAATATTCGAATATGAAACCTCTTTTCAAACGTTTGGCGGGTGTTGCCGCCATTGCTGCTGTACTTTATTCCTGCGCCAGTATCGGGCGCCCGGAGGGTGGTGCTTATGATGAGACTCCCCCCCGCTTTGTAAGTAGTACGCCGGCACCGGGTGCACTTAATAATAACCGGAAGAGGATTTCGATTGAATTTGACGAGTTCATCAAGCTTGAGAAACCGGGAGAGAAAATCGTGATTTCTCCCCCTCAGGTGCAACAGCCTGAGATAAAATCCAACGGGAAGAAGGTTATCATCAACCTGAAAGACTCACTCAAGCCGAACACTACGTATACAATAGACTTTTCGGATGCCATTCAGGATAATAATGAAGGCAATCCGTTGCCTGATTTCGGATTTACTTTTTCCACGGGTACGGCTCTCGACTCAATGGTTGTTTCGGGCACTGTGCTGAATGCTTCAAACCTGGAACCGGTGAAGGGAATGTTGGTAGGTATGCACTCCGACCTGGCTGATTCCGCTTTTACCACGAAGCCTTTTGAACGGGTAGGGCGCACTGATAGCCGCGGCCGTTTCACTATCCGGGGTGTGGCTCCGGGCGAATATCGCATTTACGGATTGCAGGATGCCGACCAGAACTTCTATTATAGTCAGCCCAGCGAAATCCTTGCTTTCGAGGATTCCCTGATAATTCCCTCTATGGATGAGCGGATACGCTTCGATACTCTTTGGGTAGATTCCTTGACGATAGATACGATTGTGGAGAAGACATATACCCACTATTCTCCGGACGATGTTATTTTGCGTTGTTTTAAGGAGCTGACCTCTTCACAGCGTCTCATTAAGAGCGAGCGTCCCGAACCCCGGAAGTTCTCTTTCTACTTCTCGGCTACAGCAGATAGTCTGCCACTGTTGAAGGGGCTGAACTTCGATGAAACCGATGCTTTTATTGTGGAGATGCCCACCGGACGCATTGATACGCTCACCTACTGGATAAGGGACTCTTTGGTCTATCAGATGGATACGCTGAAAATGAGCCTCAGTTATCTGTATACGGATACGCTGAATAAGCTGGTGCCTCGCACCGATACACTGAAACTTGTATCCAAACTCAGACCAAAGTCGGAGAAAGAATTGGAAAAAGAGCGCGAAAAGAAGGAAAAAGAAGTGGAGAAAGCCAAGAAGAAGGCGGAGAAAGAAGGCAAGGAGTATGTAGAACCAACCATCTTCCTCCCTGTTGATGTATATGCTCCGGGTACGATGGATATTTATGATTATATCACTTTTACCTTTACTGAGCCATTGGCAAGTATGGCCGACAGTGCCATTCATCTGAGGCAGAAGGTGGACAGCTTGTGGCAAGACGTTGCTTTCGACTTTGTGCCGGATTCGCTGAACCTGATGCGCTATAATGTCTATGCGGATTGGAATCCCGGTGAAAGCTATACCCTTGAGGTGGACTCTATGGCTTTCCACGGAATATATGGCATGTTTACCGATAAGATAAAGAAAGAATTCAAGGTGAAGAAGCCCGAAGAATACGGACAGATTTTCTACAATGTGAGCGGAGCGGATTCGGTGGCATTCGTAGAGCTGCTTGACGGGCAGGACAAAGTGGTGCGCACGGTGCCTGTTGTCGATGGTAAGGCGGATTTCTACTACCTGAACCCGGGCAAATACGGTGCACGCCTCATAAATGATACGAATGGAAACGGTGTGTGGGATACCGGAAAATATGAAGATAAACGGCAACCGGAAAAAGTGTACTATTATCACCAGGTGATAGAGCTGAAGGCCAACTTTGACCTGACGCAGACCTGGAATATACATGAAAGACCGCTGGATAAACAGAAACCGGTGGAACTCAAAAAACAAAAACCAGATGAAGACAAGAAAAAGAAAAACCAAAATAACCGTAACTCCGGCAATCGCCGGTAAGCGCGGATGGGTATTCTGCCTGTTGGGAGCCCTCTTGATAACTATTGCTATTCCTGCCCGGGCGCAATGTACGGCGGAAAACACCGCATTCCAGTCCGGTGAGCATGTGATGTATGATTTGTACTTTAATTGGAAGTTTATATGGAAGAAGGTTGGTCTGGCAAGCCTGACAACTTTCTCCACTACTTATCAGTCGCAGCCTGCCTATCGTTTCAACTTGCTTTCCGTGGGCAGCAAGAAGACGGATTTCTTCTTTAAGATGCGCGATACGTTGACATGTTATGTCACGGAAAAACTGGAGCCGCTCTACTTCCGTAAGGCGGCAGAAGAAGGAGACCGCTATACGGTGGATGAAGCTTGGTTCTCCTATAAGGACGGATTGTCTCATGTGAAGCAAAAACGTACGTGGCGCGACCATCCACCACAGGAAATGGAGTACAGCGATACCCGTTGTATTTTTGACATGCTGAGCATTCTGGCACAGGCGCGTTCTTACAATCCGGATGATTATAAAGTGGGCGATCGCATAATGTTCCCTATGGCTACCGGCCGTAGGGTAGAAGAACAAACACTGATTTATCGTGGAAAAGAAGAAGTGAAGGCGAATAACGACACTATTTACCGTTGCCTCGTCTTCTCTTTCGTAGAATACAAGAAAGGGAAAGAAAAAGAGGTGATAACCTTCTTCATCTCAGATGATAAGAACCATCTCCCCATTCGTCTGGATATGTATCTTAACTTCGGCTCGGCAAAAGCTTTCCTGAAGAGTGTTCGGGATAACCGCTATCCGATGACTTCGGTGGTTGGGAAGAAGTGAGAAAGTGAGAAAGCTACGGGATACAAGCTACAAGCTACGAGCTACAAGCTACGAGTGCCTTTCGGTGTGATAGCGCAGCTACTTGTAACTTGTAACTCGTAGCTTGTAGCTCGTAACTCGTAGCTTGTCACTCTTCTATCTTGAACGGCAACGGGTCCCCCTTCCTGAACACACTGGACTCGAATGTGGCAATCAATTTACCGTCTTGGTTTGTAATATCTATCTGATAATATCCGGTAGTCCGTCCGATGTACCGTTCGCGTGCTTCGGCATAGAGAGTATCGCTGGGACCGCTGGCACGCAGAAAAGTGATATTGGAAGAAAGAGAGAAGGCCAGTGCACCGTGCGAATTGGCTGCGGCAGCCAGTGCCAGGTCGGCAAGGGTGAAGATGGCTCCGCCTTGTGTGCGGTGTCCTGCATTGAGATGCTCTTCCGTGATAACGAGCTGTGCTTTGCTATATCCTTCGCGCACCTCCAGCAGTTCCACACCGGTTTGTTCTGCAAAGCGGTCTTTCTTGAAAAATTCTTGTGGGGTCATGTTTTCTATATGATTAAAAAGTTCAATTTGTATGATTTATGTGCAAATGTAACAATTTTGCCCTTTTACTGGATAATTTGTGAGGGTCTTTTCTGCAAATCCGCGCTACATTTGCTGTCGAAAGAATACGAAACTTTAATAAACAAATCATTATTATGAAAACAATCCTCACGACATTGGGAGTATCTCTCCTTGTTTTGGCAAGTTGCACAGGTCAGAAAAAGCAGGCTGAGAACAACTTCATCCAGGAGAATATTGATAATGCGGTGGCACAGGAAACTATCCAGACCGACATTATCGAGAAATCAGGGAAAATCCTGAACCCAAGGACCATCAACAAAGACGGTAGCATCGTTTATGTACCCATTGATGACTGGTGTTCCGGCTTCTTCCCCGGCAATATCTGGTATACGTATGAGCTGACAGGCGATAAGAAATGGTTGCCGTTGGCTGAGAAGTATACTGAAGCGCTGGATTCTGTGCAATATCTCACATGGCACCATGATGTAGGCTTTATGATTGGCAGCAGTTACCTCAACGGATACCGCTTTGCCAATAAAGAGGAATATAAACCCGTAGTTATCCAAACAGCTAAATCACTCTCCACCCGTTTCCGTCCGGCGGCAGGCGTACTGCAATCTTGGGATGCCGATAAAGGCTGGCAAGCCGAACGTGGCTGGAAATGTCCGGTTATCATCGACAATATGATGAATCTGGAACTGTTGTTCGAAGCATCCAAACTTTCGGGCGACTCTACTTATTATAATATTGCCGTGAAGCATGCCGATACAACAATGAAGAATCATTTCCGTGACAATAGTAGTTGTTATCATGTAGTGGATTACGACCCCGTGACAGGTGAAGTACGTAAGAAACAGACTGCACAAGGTTACGCCGACGAGTCCGCCTGGGCACGCGGGCAAGCATGGGCCCTTTATGGCTACACCATGTGCTACCGTTATACTCACAACCAGAACTATCTGGATATGGCGGAGAAGATTTATAACTTCATCTTCAATAATCCGAACCTTCCGGAAGACCTTGTTCCGTATTGGGACTTCGATGCTCCCAACATCCCGAACGAACCTCGTGATGCTTCGGCAGCAGCTTGTACGGCATCCGCCTTGTATGAACTGAGCACCTACATTCCGGGCAAGAATTATAAAGAAACAGCAGACAAGATAATGGAAAGCCTTGGTTCGCCCGCCTATCGTGCCGAAGTGGGAACGAATGGTAACTTCATCCTGATGCACTCCGTAGGTAGTATTCCTCATGGTGCCGAGATTGATGTTCCGTTGAATTATGCAGACTACTACTTCCTGGAAGGAATCATGCGCAAAAGAGACTTGGAAGCTAACAAGAAATTGTTTTAAGGAATGAATATATAAACACAGAGGCACAAAGACACAGAGTTATCCCCATTTTATCCAACTTATTGAAATCTCTGCGCCTCTGTGCCTTTGTGTTCAACAAATAAAAATAGAATGATAAATCGGTTTAGTTTGTTTTTGGGAGGCTTGGGCCTGTTTGCCCTGCAAGGCTGCAAAACTCAGCAGGAAGAGCAGGCACAACTTCCGAACGTTATTTATGTCTTCCCGGACCAGTACCGCAATCAGGCAATGGAATTCTGGGGACAAGACGGGTTTCGCGACAAGGTGAACTTCCGCAACGACCCGGTGCATACACCCAACCTGAACAACTTTGCCCGTGAAGCATTGGTGCTGAGTTCGGCTCAGAGTAACTGTCCGTTGAGTAGCCCCCACCGTGGCATGCTGCTGACGGGTATGTATCCCAATAAGAGCGGTGTACCTTTGAATTGCAATTCGAGCCGCCCCATCAGCTCTTTACGCGATGATGTGGACTGCATAGGCGATGTGTTCAGCAAATCGGGTTATGATTGTGCTTACTTTGGTAAACTGCATGCCGATTTCCCGACACCGAACGATCCGCAACGCCCCGGTCAGTATGTAGAAGACCGTGTGCCTGCATGGGATGCCTATACGCCGAAAGAACGCCGTCACGGTTTCAACTACTGGTATTCTTACGGTACATTCGACGAACATAAAAATCCCCATTACTGGGACACAGAAGGAGAACGCCATGAACCGAAGGAATGGTCGCCGTTGCATGAATCCGGCATGGTGGTTTCCTATCTGAAAAACGAAGGGAATATACGCGACCCGAAGAAGCCATTCTTCATCATGGTGGGTATGAATCCGCCTCACAGCCCCTATCGTTCGCTGGACGACTGTATGGAAGAGGACTTCAACCTGTATAAAGACCAGCCTCTGGACAGCCTGCTCATCCGTCCTAATGCAGACAAGAAGCGTGAGAAGGCGGAGAGCGTCCGTTATTATTTTGCCTCCGTCACCGGTGTGGACCGTGCTTTCGGGCAAATACTGGAAACACTGAAAGAACAAGGGTTGGATAAGAATACAATCGTCATCTTTGCTTCCGACCATGGCGAAACCATGTGCAGCCAGTTTACGGACGACCCGAAGAACTCTCCGTATTCCGAATCTATGAATATCCCGTTCCTGGTGCGCTATCCCGGACATATCCAGCCGCGTGTGGATAATCTGCTGATGTCTGCACCCGATATCATGCCGACGGTTTTGGGCTTATGCGGTCTTGGCGATTCCATCCCTACCAATGTGCAAGGACGCAACTGGGCACCTCTTTTCTTCGATGAAAAGGCGGAAATTGAACGTCCCGGCGGTGCTTTGTATATTCAGAATCTGGATGGAGAAAAAGATGCGGAAGGCAAAGTGCAGACTTACTTCCCTTCGTCAAGAGGTTATAAGACGGCACGCTATACTTTGGCTTTCTTCATTGATAAGAAAGACCATAAGTTGAAGAAAACCTTGTTGTTTGATGATGAAAAAGACCCTTACCAGATGAATAATCTTCCGTTGGAAGAGAATCAGGAGATTGTTGCAGAGCTTTGCCGTGAGATGGGCAGAGAGTTGAAAGCAATAGATGACCCCTGGTATAAGGAACGTATTCTTTCTGACATGATACCTTACTAAAACTCTCCTTTTTTAAATGGTGCTGCCTCCCTTGATTCTTAAGAACCGGGGGAGGCAGCCTTTTTTTATCAGGAAGTAGGTGTGGAATTACTTATTCAGTTTCCACTCGCAACCGTCTTTTGTATCTTTAATGGCGAAACCGAGAGCGGTTAGCTCGTCACGTATCTGGTCGGAAGTAGCCCAGTCTTTATTGGCTTTCGCTTTCATGCGTTGTTCCAGCAACATGTCCACTACTTTACCGAAAGCAACTTCGCGCTCTTCGTTCGAGTCATTTTCTTCTTTCAGTCCCAAGATGTCGAAGCAGAAGAGGTGGAAAGTTTCTTTCAGATCTTTCAGGTCTTCGGCAGTGATGGTGTCGTTGCCTGCAATGATATTATTTATCATACGCGCGCCGTCGAAAAGGTGGGCGATGACGATAGGAGTGTTCAAATCATCATTCATGGCCTCGTAGCAATTTTCACGCAGTGACTTGACGTCTACGCTGGAGGTGGCGGACGGGGTAATCTTCTCCAATCCGTTCACGGCATCCATTAGTCGTGCCAGTCCCTTTTCGGCTGCTTGCAGGGCTTCGTTACTGAAGTCCACCGTGCTGCGATAGTGTGCCTGCAGAATGAAGAAGCGGATGGTCATCGGGCTGTAGGCCTGTGCCAGCAACTTGTGCGAGCCGTTGAAGAACTCATCCAGATTGATGAAGTTTCCGTAAGACTTACCCATCTTCTGTCCGTTGATGGTAATCATATTGTTGTGCATCCAGTAGTGTACCATGTCATTGCCTTGTGACGCTACCGATTGTGCGATTTCACATTCGTGATGGGGGAAGATAAGGTCCATGCCGCCACCGTGAATATCGAAGTGCTCGCCGAGGTACTTCTTACCCATAGCCGTACATTCGCAGTGCCAGCCCGGGAAGCCGTCGCTCCACGGAGAGGGCCAACGCATGATGTGCTCCGGTTGGGCGCGTTTCCAAAGGGCGAAGTCGGCAGGATTATGCTTCTCTGTCTGTCCGTCCAGTTCGCGGGTGGTATTCAGTACATCATCCAGATTGCGTCCGGACAACTTACCGTAATGATAATCTTTATTATACTTCTCTACATCAAAGTAGACGGAACCTTCGCTTTCGTAAGCATAGCCGTTATCCAGGATTTCCTTGACAAGCTGTATCTGTTCGATAATGTGTCCCGAAGCATGCGGCTCGATGCTGGGCGGAAGTACGTTGAGCGCTTCCATAGCCTTGTGGTAGCGGTTTACGTAATATTGCACCACCTCCATCGGTTCCAACTGTTCCAGACGGGCTTTCTTGGCAATCTTATCTTCGCCCTCGTCGGCATCGTGTTCCAGATGGCCTACATCGGTGATGTTGCGCACATAACGCACCTTGTAGCCCAGATGGGTAAGGTAGCGGAAAAGCAAATCGAAGGTGATGGCCGGACGTGCATGTCCCAGATGCGCGTCACCGTAAACGGTAGGACCGCAGACATACATCCCTACGTGTGGAGCGTGCAAAGGCACAAATAACTCCTTTTTCCTATCTAAGGTGTTGTAAATCGTCAGTTGATGTTCCATAACGTTTGATATTTAATTCATTTAAAAGCACAAAGTTACAACAATTTCATAAATAATTAGTTCTTCGGTTCTTTTTCTTAATGACAGTCGGGGTCCATGGCAATGATTATTGCCGGATTATGGGCTACAAGCTACGGGTGACAAGTACCTTTTCCGCCAACAGGTTGACTAAGATATAAAAATAGGAGTTTGATTGTTTTTCTTTTGAAGATTATCTAATTTTGCCAACCTATTCGTATGGAAAAGAAGCGTGTATTGTTGGGAATGAGTGGTGGCACCGATAGTTCTGTTGCCGCCATGTTGTTGCAGGAAGCCGGTTATGAGGTAACCGGGGTTACGTTCCGTTTCTATGATTCCGAGGGTTTTGAAGAGCATCTGGAAGATGCCCGCCGCCTCGCTTCCCGCCTGAACATTCCACATATCATCTATGATGCCCGCCGGTTGTTTCGTGAACGTATTGTCAGTTACTTTATCCATGAATACCTTGCCGCCCGTACCCCTGTGCCTTGCACCCTTTGCAATAATGAGTTGAAGTGGCCTTTGTTGGCTAAGATTGCCGATGAAATGGGCATTTATTGGATTTCGACGGGGCACTATGTGCGTAAAGTCTTTCAAGGCGGCTCCTATTTCATAGCCCCGGCTGCCGACCGGGACAAAGACCAGACTTTCTTCCTGTGGGGCTTGAAACAGGACATTCTGGAACGTATGCTTCTTCCGATGGGCGACTGGACAAAGAGCGAAGTGCGTGCTTATGCCGCTAAAAGAGGTTTCGAGCGGGCGGCAACGAAGAAGGATAGCCTGGGTGTTTGCTTCTGCCCGATGGACTACCGCTCTTTTCTGCTCCGTGAAGTCTCCCCTGAACTACTGCCGGGGAAAGGACGGTTTCTCGATGAAAGCGGGGATTTCTTAGGTTGGCACGAGGGTTATCCTTTCTATACGATAGGAC
>CAMTFK010000130.1 GCA_947071285.1 uncultured Bacteroides sp.
CTTAGGTATAAATTAATTGTTTGTAATTGAAATTAGTCTATTGGTTTCTCTCAGTGCCCATTACCACTAAGGTAATAGCAACGCAAAGATATTAAATCTCTTGTCAGATTAAGAAATGAGTGGCTAATTTTATTATAATTTAATGAAATCCTTGCTCTTTTCGGAACTTGATGTTTCGGGGGTGGTGCTCAATGATTTCACTGCGCAACATATTGCGGTCGATATGCGTGTAAATTTCCGTAGTTGCAATGGATTCGTGACCCAGCATACACTGGATTGCGCGCAGGTTGGCACCACCTTCAAGCAAGTGCGTGGCGAAGGAGTGGCGGAAGGTGTGCGGGCTGATATTTTTAGTGATTCCGGCTTTCTCTGCCAGCTCTTTAATCAGGTGGAAAACCATGATGCGGGAGATGCTGTTTCCCCAGCGGGCGAGGAAGACGTAATCTTCAAATCCTTTCTTGATTTTGCCGACATTACGTTCCTGTATCCAGTACTTTATTTCTTTGATGGCACGGGGGGAGATAGGTACCAATCGCTGTTTACTTCCTTTCCCTTCCACCTTGATGAAACCTTCGTCAAAATAGAGTTCGGACAGTTTCAGGTTGCATAGCTCCGAGACGCGTAATCCGCAACTGTACAGGGTTTCCAGAATGGCCCGGTTGCGCTGCCCTTCTTTTTTGCTCATATCTACGGTGGCAATGATGGTGTCTATTTCTTCTATGGTGAGCACTTCCGGCAGTTTGAAGCCGATTTTAGGACCTTCAAGCAATTCGCTGGGATCATCCTCCCGATAATCTGCTATGACCAGGAAGTGGAGGAATGACTTTATTCCGGAAATGATGCGTGCCTGTGAACGGGGGTGGATGCCGATGTCATGCAGTCCGGCGGCAAAACGTTGCAAATCATCCAGGGTGACCTTGAGCATGCTGATACTCTCTGCATTCAGGAAACGCAGCAACTTGTTGAGGTCAGTCAGGTAAGCATCCAGCGTATTGGCAGAAAGGGCTTTTTCCAACTTCAGGTATTGCTGGTACTTTCTGATTATCAATGCTTCCTTCTCCTTATTTCTTGTTTTTTCGTCTAATTTCATTTCTTTTTTCTACCTTTGCACCGTGATTTAAACGTTTCTCAAACGTATCTGAGCCGGACTTCCTCCGTACCTGCTCCGTATCTATAGGCTTGGACTTGGTACGGAGCTGATACGGACCTGACACGGAGTTCGTACGGACTTCATACGGAGTTGGTACGGAGTTGATACTTTCAGGAGACAAAGGTATAAAAAATTGTGTTATGAGGATACAAATAATTAACGGCCCGAATATCAATCTATTGGGTAAGCGTGAACCTTCCATTTACGGCAGTGTTACTTTTGAGGATTACCTTGCTGAACTTCGTAGGAAGTACGCTGATGTGCAAATAGACTATTTCCAGTCAAACATTGAGGGGGAGCTGATAGACAAAATCCAGCAAACCGGTTTTGAGGTGGATGGAATCATCCTGAATGCAGGTGCCTACACCCACACCTCTATTGCTTTGCAGGATGCCATCCGTTCAGTGACTTCTCCGGTCATCGAGGTGCATATTTCCAATGTACATGCCCGTGAGGCTTTCCGGCACGTGTCTATGATTGCCTGCGCCTGTAAAGGTGTGATTTGTGGTTTCGGTTTAAACTCCTACCGTTTGGCGCTCGAGGCGTTGATAAGTGATAAATGATTAAATAAAATAGGTATAAGATTATGTTATTGAAACAGACTAAAATCGTTGCAACCATTTCAGATAAGCGTTGTGACGTTGATTTTATAAAAGGCTTGTTTGAAGCCGGTATGAACGTGGTGCGTATGAACACGGCACATCTTGGATATGATGGCCTTGAGAAGTTGATAAATAATGTTCGTACGGTGTCCAACCGTATTGCTATCCTGATGGATACCAAAGGCCCCGAAGTCCGCACCACTATTAGTGAAGAACCTATACCTTATAAGACGGGAGACAGGGTGAAAGTGGTAGGCAATCCTGACCTCGCTACTACCCGTGAGTGCATCTCTGTTTCTTATCCTAATTTTGTGCACGATGTGTCGGTAGGCGTCCACATTCTTATTGACGATGGCGATCTGGAAATGATAGTTGTAGATAAGACTCCTGAATATTTGGTGTGTGAGGTGCAGAATGAAGCTACGCTGGGAAGCCGTAAGAGCGTCAATGTACCGGGTGTACGCATCAATCTTCCTTCTCTGACGGAGAAAGACCGTAATAACATTCTTTATGCTATCGAGAAAGATATTGACTTCATAGCTCACTCTTTTGTGCGCAACAAACAGGATGTTCTTGATATACAGGAAATCCTGGATGCCCACAATAGTGATATCCGCATCATTGCCAAGATTGAAAACCAGGAAGGCGTGGATAACATCGACGAGATTCTGGAAGTAGCCGACGGTGTGATGGTGGCTCGTGGTGACCTTGGTATCGAAGTTCCGCAGGAACGTATTCCCGGCATCCAGCGTTTGCTTATCCGTAAATGTATTCTGGCTAAGAAACCGGTAATTGTAGCCACCCAGATGCTTCATACAATGATTACGAACCCGCGTCCTACCCGTGCCGAAGTAACGGATATTGCCAACGCCATCTATTATCGTACGGATGCTTTGATGTTGAGCGGTGAAACGGCTTATGGTAAATATCCGCTGGACGCTGTGAAGACCATGACGAAAGTTGCCGCACAGGCAGAAAAAGATAAACTGGCAGATAATGATATCCGTATCCCATTGGATGAAAATAGTAATGACGTGACTGCTTTCCTTGCAAAGCAAGCTGTGAAAGCTACTTCTAAGCTGAAGATACGTGCCATTATTACTGATAGCTACAGTGGACGCACTGCCCGTAACCTTGCTGCATTCCGTGGTAAATATCCAGTGCTGGCTATTTGCTATAAAGAAAAGACAATGCGTCATCTGGCTCTTTCTTATGGTGTGGAAGCTATCTATATGCCTGAACTTGCCAACGGACAGGATTATTATTTTGCAGCTTTGCGCCGTCTGCTGAAAGAAGGCCGTTTGTCTGAAACAGATATGGTGGGTTATCTGAGTAGCGGTAAAGCCGGAACACATACTTCTTTCCTCGAAATAAATGTCGTAGGAGATGCTTTGAAGTATTCCGAGGAAAGTGTATTGCCGAATAAAAACAGATACCTTTAACTAAGTTGAGGGTTGAGAATTGAGAGTTGAGAATTACTATTCAGTATGATAGCGCAGCCAACTCTCAATTCTCAACTCTCAATTCTCAACTTCTCCTACAATGACTATAGACGAATATATTTTGCAGCATATCGATGATGAGGGCGAATATCTGAAGGCTCTTTATCGGGATACGCATATTAAACTACTATATCCGCGCATGGCGTCGGGGCATTTGCAGGGGCGTATGCTTAAGATGTTCGTCAAGATGATACGTCCCCGCCGTATTCTGGAAATAGGTACTTATAGCGGTTATTCTGCCCTGTGCATGGCCGAAGGTCTGCCGGAAGACGGAATGCTGTATACATTCGAAATCAATGATGAGCAGGAAGACTTTACCCGTCCTTGGCTGGAGAACTCCGCTTATGCAGACAAAATCAAATTCTATATAGGGGATGCACTGGAAATGATTCCACAGTTTGATATTACTTTTGACCTTGCCTTTATAGATGGTGACAAGCGTAAGTATATAGATTATTATGAAATGGTATTGCCCCGCCTCTCCGATGGTGGTTATATCATTGCCGACAACACTTTGTGGGACGGACATGTGCTTGAAGAACAGCCACACCGCACTGATTTGCAGACTATAGGTATTAAAGCTTTTAATGACCTTGTTGCACAAGATTCACGTGTGGAAAAAGTGATTCTTCCTTTGCGTGACGGTTTGACAATTATCCACAAGAAATAACCTCTAAGACAGGGGATAAGTAATCGTAACTTCTTTTTGTTCTCCCTCTGAAATCTGATAACTTCCTTTAAACGCTTCCAGATAAAGCCGGTTGATGTCGTGCAGGATACGTTGTTCCTGTTCGTCTTCCCATACTTGGTAGAGAGGACTTCCTTTTACCGTGATTTTCAGATATTGGTCTTCCCGGGTCAGTGCATACTCTACCTGGCAAACTTCTCCGGTATATAATCTTGGAACAGACAATAGTGATGAGAGTAGTTTGAGAAACCATCTGCTATCCGCCTGTATGGACAGTGCTTCAAGCTCCGTGTGGAAGTGTGGATTCACCATGGTGGTCTGCATATTTATCATCATTTTCACTTCTTGACAAAGTTGCACTGCATCGCATTCCTGTACATTAAAGCGCATCATTCCTGCCTCAAGGCGCGATAGATCGAGGATATTATTAATCAGAGTCAATAGCTTTCCTGAATTATTTTTTATGGCAACCGAGTATTCCTGTATTTCTTCTTCGGAGAGGTCTAACTCGACAGACAGCAGTTCGGAAAAGCCTACGACTGTATTTAATGGTATGCGAATTTCGTAAGTGATGTTTTGCAGAAAATATTCTTTCATCTTATCTGCTGCCTCTATCGTTTTTAATGCTTGCCGGGTTTCTTCTTCCGAACGGCGTAGTTGTAGGTGAATGCGGAAGGCACGCATGATGGCAAGAAGCATTAGAATAAGTATGATAGAGGATCCCCCGACATATATCCAACGGTATTGCTTGGTCATCAGTTCCTTGTCTAACAGTGCTTTTTGAATTTTATAGTTGGCCTGATACACTTCTTCATGGCGCTGTAACATATCCTGGTTGAGAGAATCTCCTTTTAAGACTGCTGTTTTATAGATGTTGGCTGCTTCTTCATGCCGACCGGCTTCCATCATAGCTTCTGCTTTCATCTTGAGAATGCCATTCTCATGAAAAGGTTCTGCTCCACGGCAAGCAGATATGGCCAGATTAAATTCGTGGAAACATTTGTCCCAATCTTTCTCCAGCTTATAGTATATGCCCCATAGAGCATGATAATCAATATAGTAGCTGAAAAAGCTTTCTTTATCATAATACTTCCCGGCTCTTATCAGATGCTGTTTCAGGTTTTCTTTGTCTCTGTTTTTTGCATAAATCATGCCGAAGGATATTTCAGTTTCTAAGAAAGTGCTTTTCAGTGTATTTATAACTTGTGGACCTTTTTCCTGCATCTTTTTTAGCACTTTTTCCTGTTGTTCCAATTCACTAAGACCCTCCGTATACTTCTCCTGCTCCATATATATTTTCGCTAAATTTCCGTGTATTAACAGGAGTGAATATTCGTTGGCATTCGGATTTTCTTCCAGAGTTTGTTTATAGGTTTGAATTGCTTCGTCATACTGCTCTGCGAAATTCAACGCTTGTGCTAAAGCTATGAGCGAAACGAATGCTCCACTTTCATACTTGATTCGGATGGCCTCCTTTCGCATCTCTTTGGCCTGCATGATAGCGTATTCCGTATCTCCCTGGGCACATCTCATTTGGAGCATGCCTAACCAGACCGTATAATAGAGTGAGTAATCCTTATATCGGTAGGCGGCTTCTTTTAATTTTAGGAGATACTGTTCCATTTCAGAAGCCTCACCCCGGTATTCATAGTGACGGCAGTAGTCAAAGAGGGTGTACAGCTCTTCTTCGTGCATCCCTTTTCGTTTGGAAAGTACAAGGGCTGAATCCAGATATTCTAAAGCTGCCTCCTGACCTATATATTGCTGGAATGCTCCTCTCAATATCTTTGAGCGGAGAGTATCGTTTGTCTCAGAGTTAATGACTTGAAAGATGCTGTCACGGAATTGTTCTTCTGTTGAAGCCGGTGAGTTTGCCTTTGTCTGAAGCAATATCCCCATCATAAACAGGGTGATAAATGTTGCCTTCTTCATGCTTTGGCCTCCTGTTTTAACGGGTGAGTGAAAATGAAACGCGAACCATCGGTATATTGCGGGTCTATCCATATCTTTCCACCGAGACGGGTGATGATAAGTTGGCAGATAGCCAGCCCAAGTCCGGTTCCCTGAGATTTCTCGTTTACTCTTTCGAAACGTTCGAATATGCTGCTCTGCTTTTCTAACGGAATACCGCAACCGGTATCGGTGATGGAGAATTGTGCCATGCCTTTTTCGTTTTGTTCCAGTAGCAGGGTGATACTTCCTTCTTTTGTGAATTTGGTAGCATTGACTAAAATGTTGATTAGTACCTGGTGCAACCGAAGTGTATCAGTCTCAATCTCTAAAAGAGGAAGCTCTGTTTTGAAGAAGATTTCAGCCTGTGTTTGCTTGATGCCTTCCAGGGTCTGGATGATGCCTTCACATAAATCTACTGCATCACATTGTTTGAGATTGAATTTCATGTTTGTTACGTCAAGACAGGAAATGTCTACCACGTCGTTCACCAGATTCAATAACAGGCGTGAGTTCAGTTGGATAATGTCATTGCATTGTTTTCTCGTTTCCTCATCAATACCCGGAGTGGTCAGTACATCAGAGAAACCGGACAAGGCATTTAGCGGAGTCCGGATTTCGTGGCTCATATTTGATATGAACAGGCTCTTGTTGCGTATTGAATTTTCCACTGCTTTCTCCGCTTTTTGTAGCTTTCGCTTCGAGAGCATCAACTTCTTTGCCTGTCTTTTCAGATAGAGGAAACAGATGCCGGCAACAATGATAAGGCAGGGTAATATGATAAGGGCTAATAATAACAAATGATTCTGCTGTTGGTTGTTAGCCAATTGCAATTCGTCAATAGAGTATGTCTCCCGTAAATCCTTTACTTTGTGAGAATTGATTTCCTTGTAATCAGTATCAATCTTTTCTCCTAATTTTTTATATAAATTGGCAGCTTTTTCATATTGCTGCTCTTTCATATACTGGTTCGCAACATTCCACAGACTATCTTGTTTACTGTCTTGGTTAGCGTAGCTGCTAAGAAGCAAGGAAAATAGAAATAGTAGTGTGAAGACAGGTCTTTTCATGTTTTTTTGATTAGTGTCGTTGCAAAGGTAATTTTATTATGAATTGATTGGTTCGATAATCGTGCTAAAAAAAGTATAAATTATCAGCTAACTGAGATATTTCAGTAACTTTGTATCAAAAATAAAGAAATAGTATAGTATGGAAACTACCAGACAGAATAAAATATGTCGTTTACTTCAAAAGGAATTGAGCGAAATCTTCTTGTTACAAACCAAGTCCATGCCGGGCATATTGGTGTCGGTCAGTGCAGTGCGCATTAGTCCCGACCTGAGCGTGGCACGTGCTTATCTCAGTATCTTCCCTTCGGAAAAGGCCGAAGAAATGATTAAGAACATCAATGAAAACATGAAATCTATCCGTTACGAGTTGGGAACGCGTGTGCGCCATCAACTTCGTATCATTCCGGAATTGAAGTTCTTTGTGGATGATTCGCTGGATTATCTTGAGAAAATAGATGAATTGCTGAAGTGAACCTCCCCTTCTACATAGCCCGCCGCTACCTCTTCTCCAAGAAGAAGCACAATGCTATCAATATTATTTCCGGCATCTCGGTGTGCGGGGTAGCATTGGCTACGCTGGCGTTGGTATGTACCCTTTCCGTGTTCAATGGTTTTCAGGATATGGTGGCAGGTTTCTTTACGGCTTTCGACCCTGAACTGAAGATAACGGTTCGGGAGGGGAAAGTCTTTGAACCGAATACCGAGACTTTTCAGGAAGTGCGTGCTTTGCCTGAAATCGATGTCTGGACAGAGACCCTGGAGGAGAATGCCATGGTGCAGTATAAAGACCGGCAGGCTATGGCGGTCATTAAAGGAGTGGAAGATAACTTTGAACAACTGACCTCCATTGATAGTCTGCTATATGGCGCAGGTGAATTTATTCTGCATGATTCTATTGTTGATTATGGCGTCTTGGGTGTAGAATTGATATCTGAATTAGGCACAGGACTCCAGTTTGTCGACCCGTTGCAAGTGTATGCACCTAAACGGAATATGCGGGTGAACATGGCCAACCCTTCCGCTTCTTTCAATCGTGATTATCTCTTCTCGCCCGGTGTGGTATTTGTTGTGAACCAGCAGAAATATGATGCGCGTTATATTCTTACTTCCCTTGATTTTGCCCGTAACCTCTTTAATTATGATACGGAGGTATCTGCTATTGAACTGAAACTGAAACCGGGTGCTGATGTATCGGCTGTTCAGAAGAAGATTTCCCGTATCTTGGGAGATGATTTTGCGGTACTAAATCGTTACGAACAACAGGTAGATGTATTCCGTATCATGGAAATAGAGAAGTTCATATCCTATCTTTTCCTCACATTTATTCTTGCTATTGCCTGCTTCAATGTCATAGGCTCTCTATCTATGCTTATACTTGATAAACGCGAAGATGTGGAAACTTTGCGTAATCTCGGTGCGGACGACCGCCTGATAGCCCGTATCTTTTTATTTGAGGGACGCCTCATTTCTTTATTCGGTGCACTTGCAGGCATTGTTTTTGGTTTGTTGCTTTGCTACCTCCAGCAGCGTTTTGGGATTATCTCTTTAGGTGGTGGCAGTGGCAGTTTCATTGTGGATGCTTATCCCGTCAGTGTTCATGCAACGGATGTGATACTGATATTTGTTACTGTTATTGCTGTTGGTTTCCTTTCTGTGTGGTATCCGGTGCACTATCTGACGCGGCGGTTGCTAAAAAGGTAATTGTACCTGCACTTCATCCTTCCATTTCTGCACTTCGTCGGAAAATCATCTTTTCATTACTGGGTATGAAGGATAATCTGTACATTTACAGCAGATTCCTATAAATAAGAGCCGGATGATAAAGTACCTGTTAGTAGAAGATGAGCGTTTCGCTTACGAAGAGATGAAGCGGATGATGGAGAAGTTACGCCCTGATTATCAGTTGGAGGCGTGGGTGAGCACTGTGGAGCAGACTGTGCAATTCCTGAAACATCATCAGGTGGATTTGATGCTGCTTGATATTCGTCTGACGGATGGGAACAGCTTTGACGTCTTTGAGCAGATTCAGGTTACCACGCCGGTCATCTTCACCACCGCCTATGACGAACATGCCATCCGGGCATTCAAGGTGAACAGTGTGGATTATCTGCTGAAGCCTGTGGAAGAAGCTGATTTGCAGGCGGCATTGAGTAAGTTTGAGCAACTCCGGGTGGTGCAGTTCCGGATGGAAGCGCCTTCCTTGCCGGATTATAAGCAGTTGGAAAGTGCTTTGATGAGCAACTGCAAAAAGAACCGTTTCCTTATTCAGAAGGGCGATGCATACCATTATGTGGAGACTGCGGATATAGCTTTCTTTTACAGTGAAGATAAGGTGGTGTTTTTGCATACTTTCGCCGATAAACGCTATATCGTGGACTATACACTGGAGCAGGTGGAGCAACTGTTGGATGAAAGGATTTTCTTTCGTGCTTCCCGGAATTGTATAACTAATATCAACTCTATCCGGAAAATCTCCAAGTACTTCAACAGCCGGTTGAAGTTGACCCTGCAACCTGAGTGCCCGCACGAAATCCTGATTAGCCGTGTGCGGGTTCCTGATTTCCTGAAATGGGTGGATGGTGTACTCTAAATCTCTCTGCTTATGAAGAATAAATGGTATATCCTTCTTTTTGTGCTGTTGATTGCAGTGTCGTTGTTCGCATTTCAGTATGTGGCGGAACTTCTTTCCGATGCTCCCCGGAGCTTAAGTTTAGAAACCCAATACCTGCTCAATCTGCCTGCCTGTATTCTTGTAGGTATCGTTGATTTCCTCATTATCTTTGTTGTGCATAAACGTCTGGGCTGTGTCAGTAACACGATGAGAGTGTTTGTCGATTTGCTACTGACATCTGTGTGGGTGAGTATATTTGGTGTGGTGGCAAATTATGCCCTGTCCATCATTCTGAATGAACCCTGGCCGGAAGATTATGCCATACTGAAAATGTCTTTGCCGGTGGTGCTCTGGAATTGTATGATTGTCCTGTTGATTGAGATATTCTTTTACCAGCAGAGCCAGATGGAGGCAGAGAAGAAATTGGCACTCGTTGAGAAAGAAAAGATTCAATACCAATATGAGACGTTGAAAGCACAGATAAATCCGCATTTCCTGTTCAATAGCCTGAATGTACTTGCCTCGCTGGCTTACAGTGATGCAGAAAAGACGAACCAGTTTGCCAAAAAACTGTCGGGTGTTTATCGTTATCTGTTGTTGACGAATAATCGTCCGATGGTTACTTTGAAGGAGGAACTGGCTTTTCTGGAACGTTATATTTTCCTGGAGAAGATTCGTTTTGAAGATGCACTGTTCATTGAAATCGGCGAAAGTGATTTATATGGAACCCGGCAGATTATCCCCGTCAGCTTGCAATTGCTGGTGGAGAATGCGATAAAGCATAATATAGCTACTTTGAAAAATCCTCTTGTTATTCGGATTGATATGGCGGATGATGGCATTGTGGTTTCCAATAATCTGCAACTGCGAACTTCGGTGGACAGGGGTGGTGTGGGGTTGGGAAACCTGCAAAAGCAATATGCTCTTTATAATAAGGAGATTGCCATCACCGAAAGCAGTACGGAATTCACGGTAAGAATCCCTTTCCTCGAATAATCCTTCTTCCGGCTTATCTTTTGATTTCTGAATTTCAGCCGATTGTTGGTGCAGTTGGTCGGAAAGCACTTATACCGGATGTTCTAAACGTGTTTCTTTGCAATAAATATATAATCTAATTTAAGTTTTGTAAGTTGCTTATGTTGTTGATAATCAAAAGTATCTCAATTCTCCTCCTCTTGGGAGGAGGAGTACCCGCAGGGGGAGGTGGTAGGTGGGAAAAATACCTATAAGTCATTAGTCTAATGCCTTTATTTCTCACCTACCACCCCGCCCTTTGGGCACCCCTCCTCCAACTGGAGGAGGGGAATTGAGATAGTCTCAATAACATATAAGTGATTTGCTAAACTTTAATAATCTAATTTATTAGCAATGAGACGATTCTCTTATCTTACATTTCTGTTGCTCTCGTTAGCGGCAGTCGGCTGCTTTGCACAGGGAGTGATTAAAACGGAGTATATGCCTGCATCTTCCTTCAAGGATGAAGCGGGTAATAAGCTGGGCTCTGGCGACTTACTTAAAGTGAGCGGGGCCTATACGTTGCCTTTCTCCCTGAAACAGAACGCTTCGGGGCAGCCCATTATGTGGTCGGCATCGGTGAGCGGCGCTTATGCGGTACTTAATAATAAGGATATGGTGCTGGATATGCATCCTGATGAAGTGCTGAATGCCAATCTTAGTTTGACACACGTGCGCCCTATCTCGAAAAAGTGGTATATGATTGCGAGTGTGGGTGGAGGCGTTTATTCTGCACCGGATGCAATTACGTGGGAGAGTGTGTTGGTGAATGGTGCGATTATCTTTGTATATAAATGCAGGAAGAATTTGGATTTAGGTATTGGAGCGGGAGTGACGAACTCATTTGGCGTACCGATTGCCATGCCGATGTTCTTCCTTAATTGGCAGCTCTCCGGTAATTATGAAGTGAATGTAAACCTCTCTTCAGGCATGGAGATATCAGGAGCAGTGCGGTTGGGTAAACGATTTAAGCTGAGGCTGGTGGCTATGGAGATGGATGGAATGTCTTCGGTGATGGATGTGGACGGAAAATCCATGATATATGCTTCCGCCATGATACGCTCTTATCTGCGTCCTGAATACAAGATAGATGAGAAATCGTGCCTGTTTCTGGGAGTAGGAGGCAATTGGCTCAGGTCTGCCGATCTGACTAAACGCACGTTGAAAGGCTTTGCCAATAGTATGTTCAAGGATAAAGAAGAAACGAACTTCTACCCGACTGTTTATTTGTCAGCCGGATTGAAGTGGGGCTTTTAGTTCAATTCAAAACGTTGTTCTACTAAAATAATGTTTTTCCGATTTTGTCAGCACTCCAGCACTAATATCCTTCAAACCCTTTGTTAATCGGACTTTGAAGGGTGTGCTGACAAGGTGTTTGTAAGTGACGACAAACGTTTTGTCAGCACTGCTTTTTGGCCAGTTCTCGGATGTGTTTAAACATAGAGGCACTTGAGATTGAACGGGCTTTGAAGTCAATGTATCTGATTGGAATATAATATGTTGTAGTTTCCTGATGGTAGGGAACTGTAGTGTACTGAATAAGTTGACACTTCTTAATCCACTAAAAAAGATGGAAAA
>CAMTFK010000131.1 GCA_947071285.1 uncultured Bacteroides sp.
AATTGATGGAAGCCGGTGTACGTCCCGACCTGATCCGTTTCTCGGTTGGTATCGAAAATGCGGATGATATCATTGCAGATATTGAACAGGCGCTGAATGCATAAGAGCAGATTCTTATAATCAATAGTACTAACGAGCCACATTATCCACATTTACGTATATATAAGAAATGGGGTATGTGGCTCTTTTTAAAAAAAGGTATCTCATCCTGCAAAAAAGACATCTAATTCTGAGAACTTCTTTGGTGCATTGTCTGGTGCATGGGAAGACGGTACTTCAGTGGAAGAAGAAATGAAATACCTTTATTCGGCGATATTAAAGCCGATTTAAGAAGAGAAGGAAAACTAATTGATAATTTTGATATATTAATTGTACCGCTATCCTTAATCATTGAATGATGGTTACGGATAATGTTAAATATTTAGGCAGACTGCCTAGTATCATCATTGAAAACTAGATGGATCGCTCCGCTTAAATGCGACTGCCAACGTATTATTCCCATAAGATTATCCCCGACTCCCCAACCGGAGTACGGGGATAATTGTTATCTTTGGTAAGCAGTTAATAAAGTGATAAATAAAATGACTACAAATGACTTGTAATTCAACATTTTCACCTTACCTTTGTTAGCATGAAAACAAAACAAGAGAAAGGAGACGAACTGATGGCAAGTAATTATATTCGTTTCGATTGGGCTATGAAGCGCCTATCGCGCAACAAAGCCAATTTCCGAATACTTGAAGGGTTCCTGTCCATCTTATTTAATGAAGCTATTACCATTTTAGATATTTTTGAAACCAAACGAAATGCAGACGATGATATCTGTGAAAGGTTTCGAATCAATCTGTTAATTCAGAATACAAAAGGACAACAGATATTAGTCGAAATACAGAATAATAATGAATATGCTTATTATCAACGAATTATTTTTGGGTTATCTAAAACATTGACCGAATACATCAATCGAGGAGAAGGCTATGACAAGGTACGAAAAGTATATAGCGTCAACATAGTATACTTCTCCTTAGGCAACGGAAAAGATATCGTATATCATGGTAAAACCGAATTCCGCGGTATTCACGAAGGTGACATTTTGGAACTAACTCCTTTCCAAAAACAAACCTTCAAGGTGAGCCAAGTAAGTCAACTTTATCCCGAATATTATATTCTAAAAGTAAATGATTTTAATCAGGTAGCTAAAAGCCCTCTGGAAGAGTGGATTTATTACCTGAATACAGGAGATATTCCGGACAATGCCACAGCTCCGGGGCTACATGAAGCACGCGAACGTTTGAAACTGGACCGAATGAAAAAAGAAGAACTCGCAGCATATTACCGTCACTTAGATAATATCGTCATTCTCCGTGACAATATATATACGGAGCGTGCAGAAGGAAGAGAAGAAGGAAGAGAAGAAGGAAGAGAAGAAGAACGCTATTCTATCGCACGAAATTTAAAACAACTTGGTGCTTCAGAAGAAGTGATAATCAAAGCTACCGGATTATCTTCCGAAGAGATTAACAAGCTATAGCCCCACCTTCATCAACACATATTTACATTTACTCATTTATCCCACACTCAGGCGAAAGACCGAAAAGTCTTTCGCCTTTTTCGTTTCGTGCCCTCCTACTTCCGCTATTTTTCATAAACCATGCCGTTCACTTGCCTTGTCACGGCAAAATTACACTACCTGTCCATCAAACTGTCCATAGACAAAGTGCGGTGGTTACACAGATAAGCCCTATCTTGAACTCGTAAGTTTTGCTGATTGGCAAAGCATGTACTGACAAACAAGAATATTGACAATGGATATAAACACCGCACTACTCACCATGGCCGCCTTTATGGGCGGATGTGCCCTTGCCATCATGGCACAGCAATGGTTGCAAACACACCGATGGCCCCGAATGCGCCGACGCATAGACACCCTGATAAAGCTACGCGTAGAACAGCAGTTGCACCGCCACGAGGCAGAATGCCCCATGGCACAGATGCACGCCCAACGAAACACCCTTTACAGCCCGCCCGCCGTGAAGAGTCAAAGCCACCAGATGCTGGTGGGCTTCATGATGACCTACTACCCCGACTTCCTGAAGCAACTGACAGCACACACCGACGGCCGCCTTTCCGACAGCGAAGAGCACACCTGTTTCCTCATCAAGCTGGGTTTGCGAAACAAACAGATAGCCCAAAGCATGGGCATCACGCCCAACAGCGTGATAAAGACCAAGCAACGCCTGCGCCAGAAACTGAAAGGCCTGCCCGCCGACGAAGACCTGACACGATGGCTCCAGCTACTGGGCGAACCGCTGGACAAACTGCCGCCCGGACACATGATGTTCCTTGGAGAACACTCCGCCGAAGACAAAGAAACAAAAATCAGATAATGACAACATTTTTATTAACCCTTAAAAAACAATTGATTATGAGTACAGAACAAATGAAACAGTGCCAAGCCCCGGCCACACATGCCCCGGCCGGCAACAAGATGACCTACACGCCGCCGCAAATGGAAGTGATTAAGATGGACCTGGAAGGCGTAATAGCAGGCAGCGGAAACCTGAGTGACTTCACGTCCGGCTCCACTATCCGACAAAGCAGTACCCGCCGAGGCTACAACTCCGCATCGAGCAGCGACCTGGAAGACCTGATAAACGACATCCTCACCGTGGAGCAATAGCCCGAGCCGCTCCCTCTGATGCACGAAGCGGCAGCCCCATTCACTATAAAAACAAATAATCATCCTAAAAAACAGAAAGGAAACCAAACAATGAAATGCATATATAATAAGGTATATCACGCAGCAATGGCAGCCCTGATGCTCACCGCCGCCACAGCCTGCACCAGCGACAACGACCCCCTGCAAAGCAACGACGTTCCCCCGACCGGACGCCCCGTTACCATAACCGCCACCTACCAAGGAACAGGCACCCCGGACGGGACGGATGCACAGACCCGAACCAGCTACGGCTACGATATGTTTAACAACACGGTGAAAGTAACTTGGAAAGCAGGAGACAAGATTTATGTCATCAACTCCGAAAACTTAAAAGAAGGCAACACCCTCACCGCTGCCGGTTTTGAAGAATTCACGCTGGAAGGAGAAGCTGGAAAAGCAACCGGAACATTCAAAAACGAGAACAGCAATCTCGATATGGACAAGCAACTGTATGCAGTATATTGCGGAAACAACGCCTCGGACAAGATATCCGTTACAACCACCAGTGGAGTTAGTAGTAAAACCTACAGCTTCAGCATGACAGGGCAACGGCAAACCGCCAACTTCACTACCACCCATTTAGCAGACTACGATTTGATGTGCGCAACAGTAAATGCCAATGCCGCCACTAAATCTTTCAACTTCACGCACGTCAACGCAATATTACGCCTCCACCTGGCACTTCCCTACGGCCGACATACGGTGAAAGAGGTGAAAGTAGCCTGTTCAGCAAACTCTTTAGCCCAATCAATCACAGTTAATCCTGCATTGAAAAAGGTACAAATTGCTAATCTTGCTAACAGCTGTATTCTAAAATATGGAAGCGGCGATAATGGAGTAACTGTTACTTCCGGAAATTATATCACAGCATTTATGATGGTCTTTTCAAATCCTATATATAAGAATAATGAGATTACTATAACCGTCACCTGCGCAGATGGTACATTTTCTACAAAGATTACACCGTCCGAAAACTTTGTTATGACCCGTGGCACATTGAATACCATCGAAGCCACCCTTACGAAGGAAAACAACTAAAAATTAATCGGTAATCCCCAACTAAACCTGCCCCGCCGAAATGCGGCGTGCAGAAAGAAGGAAATACAGACTGCCAGCCCGGGCCATACGCCCTTGCCCGAATGGCAGCCCACCCACAAAAAGGACGAAACACCCTAATCCGCCTGCATCAGGAAAGGAGGAAGACATCGCAGGAGAGGTCACACACAGAAAAGACTTCCCAAGCCGCCGGGGAATACAGTCGGCGACACGCTGTCTCACCCTCACTCTCGTTTTTTTGCCGTTCTTCCCTGTCGGGAAGGCTGCGAAGAGGAAGAGAAAGGGGAATACAGATAAAAACAAATTCATTATGAAAAGAGAAATTATACTATCAGGAGTAGAAAAAAGCTATGCCTTGTCATGGAGCGCTTTCACACGCGCCAGCCGCGCAATTACCGTCAGCATGACGGACGAAACGGGTCATCGATATTTCACCCTCAACAAAGCCGACGAAGGCACAGGTCACTACGCCTACAAGTTCCTGGGCGAAGGCTCGGACACCTGCGCCGGCAACCAACTGAAGGTGAGTATTGAGAACTCCTATCCCGAAGAACTCCAGACCGTGGTCAGCGCCACCCAGATATACGGCAGCGACGGACGTCTGAAAGGCATCTCCTACACCGTGTGTGCCGAAGACTATACGGATGCTAACTTCAGCGACTTCTGCCTCAACGTAGTGGCCTGGCTGAAGTAACCGGAGAAAAGCACTTCTGATACGTCCCCCTTGATTGACGAATATTAAGATAAATCCTGACAACAAATGCAGACTTAGCGGAATACGGCTTCACCTCGCTGACACTTAGCACAAGTATCCCCGACACTTAGCACAGGTGTCCATGACACTTAGCACAAGCATCGCTGACACTTAGCACAAGTGTCAGCACCCCTTAAAAACCGCTCCACAAGCCCTCTGCACAAGGCTCAGGCAGATGTTTCACTTAAAAAACCATAGAATATGGCATTTTTCAAACCTATTTACAAAAAGTTGTCCAAGAAGTGGCATCCCCAAGCCGTGAGCGTGGGCAAACCCATCGAAATGGACGAGCTTTGCAAGCAGATAGCGCTCATCTCCACCGTGAGCAGCGCCGACACCAAAGCTACCCTCGAAGCCCTCGGCCTTGTGCTGGGGACATGTATGAACACCGGTCGCACGGTACACGTGGAGGGTCTGGGAACCTTCTACTACACCTGCATCTCCACAGGCAAAGGCGTGGACACGGCCGAAAAGGTGAACGCCAACCAAATCTCCGGCACCCGCGTACGTTTCGTGCCCGAGTCGCATCGGCAAGGTACCACCATCACCCGCGGCCTCATCGGCGAAAACGTGACGTGGGCAAATATCAACTCCATCAGCCAGTTGGACGGCACAGGCAGTGGCGGCAGCAGCGAAGGTGGCGGTGAGGGAGGTCTTGACGAAAACCCGTTGGGATAACCTGCGAGGAGCAAAGAAAAAAGGCGGCTGCCCGGAAGAGAGAAAGAAAGTTTCTCACTTTCCGAGGCAGCCGCCTACTATATTATAATTTCGTAGTGATAAGCTTCTCCTTATGCCGAAAAGTTTCAAGGCGCAACAGTGAAAACAGCGTTGTAGCGTCCGCTACGCACTCTTTTTTACGAAGCTTACCCCGGCATCTGTTATTATGGCACGTGAATAATCGGTCATTTTTAAGAGTTTATGTGCAGGGGGTAACACTTTTTTCTTTATCTTTGTTTCACGAAAAAAGTATCCTAAAAAATAAAGAAGAATACAATAACCTCATGACATTGCAGATGGAAAATAAATAAAATTACAGTATAAACCTGAAAACAACCACCATGCATAAAATACCACAACCGATACTGCTGCTACTGTTACTACCATTGTGCCTCATCGCCTGCCATACCGGCAACGGAAGTGCAACCGTCACCGGAAATGCAGCCGCCCCTCTCCGTTCTTCCCGCTACCACGCCGACAGCCTGCGTTTCCTCGCCGCCACAGAGCCCCTCTACGACCAAAGGCGGGAGCGTGAAACCATCCCCTATCTCGACTCCATCTTCCTGCTGCCCGCCAGCTTCAATCCCGACGCCCCGCAGCACTCCGACACCCTCAGCACCGCCGAAGGCCGCCTGCTCTGCAACCGTGCCTTGCGCTACCTGATGGTAAGCTACAACCTGCTAATAGACTTTGAAGGCGGCTACCGCCACTTCGACAGCCTCCAACGCCTGCACCTCCCCTTTCTGGAACGCTACTGCCTGCGAGGCCTCCTCACCGCCAAAGCCCAGATGCTGATGCCCCTCGACCGCCACACCGAAGCCCTGCAATGCCTCGACCAAGCCATGAAGCTCGCCCGGACAGAAGACAGTATCGCCGCCCCCCTCCCTTCCGGCCTCCTTGCCCGTGCACAAGCCACCGGACGCTTCGAATGTCCCGAGAACGACAGCTACTGGAGTGCCGCCACCGGCATCACCTACATGGGCGTGGACAGCGCAAGCACCCATGCCGAGCAAGCCTTCCTGCGGGTTATCGACATTGCCCGCCGCACCGGTTTCCGCGGTGGCCTCTATCCCCATGCCATAGCCCGCCTCGCCGACATCTACCTGCACCAGGGTAAATATGAACAGAGCATCGCCCTCTGCCGCCAAGCCATTGCCTCCACTCCCTCCGACAAACCCGACGAACAAGGGCAATATATCGCCGCCGAAAACCTGACCGAAGCCTACCGCCGCCTCGGCCTTTACGACGAAGCCCTACGCTACTGCGCCATCGTAACCGACGCCCCCAAAGACTTCGAGATACTGAACAACCTGCGCGGACGCTCCTACATGAACAAAGCCGCCGTCCTTGCCGAAATGAACCGTTCCGCCGATGCCCTCGTCGCCCTGCAACAAGCCGACAGCTGCTTCAACCGTACAGGCAACGATTACTATAAGCTGCAAGCCGCCCTCGAACGCGCCCATCTGCTCACTTTGCAGCCCGACTCACTGGAAGCAGGCCTGCGCATTTTCACCACCCTCGAAGGACAAATACCCGCCCATCGCCAAGCCTTCTACCTTTACTATTACGGAAGCGCCTGCGCCCAAGCCGGACAATACTCCCGCGCCATCCCCCTGCTGGAAAGTGCCGTGACGGAATCAGAGAACATTTCCGAACGCCTCATGGCCCACCAGGCCGCCCGTCTGCTCACCGAGTGCTACCGCCATACCGGACGTCTCGCCCTCCTTGCCGACTTCCTGCCCCGCTATCAAGCCCTTTCCGACTCCATAGCCAGCGACGCGAAGATACGCCAGCTTGCCGCCGCCAACATCCGCTTCGAAACCGAAAAGAAAGAGCAGGAAAACCGCGCGCTCACCGCCGAAGTAGCACTGAAGGACAGTCGCCTGCGCACCACCCTCCTCGTTGGCACACTCTGCCTGCTGCTGGCTGCCGGCATCATCATCTGGGTAGTGATGAGGCATCGTGCCATCCGCATCCGGCAGGAAGCCGCCGCCACCCTGCTGCGCGAACAGGAAGCGCAACTGCACAGCCTCATCCGCGATCGCCAACAACTCAACGACCGCAATCTCGACCTGGTCCGCCAACTCTCCGACATCCAGGCCACACACGAAAATACCTGCAACCTCGACAGCATCATGGAGAGCCTGCAACAAAGCCTTTTCAGCAAAGAAGACGCCGAACGCTTCCGCCAAAACTTCTCCGCCGTTTATCCCACAGCACTGAACCGTCTGCGGAGCCGTTGCCCCGACCTGACCTACAGCGACGAACTCTTCTGCATGCTCGCCATGCTGCAACTGGACAACTTCGAAATGGCACGCACCTTGGGTATCAGCAAATCCAGTGTCTCGAAAACACGATACCGGATACGCATAAAACTGGGATTGCCGGAAGGAGCTGATGCGGACACTGAAATCAGAAAAGTGATGTCCGCAGAAGAATAATTGCATAGTATTCACTATCTTTGCAACAGTTCAACCATTTGGAAACTGTTAGCGTTATATTACTTATAAACATTATAATAGAAAGATTTATGAAACGTACAAAATTAGCTGCATCCTTCCTGTTAGCCGGGACTCTGCTCCTGACTGGATGCGTAAGCAAGAAAGAATTAGTGAATCTTCAAACAGATTATAACAAGTTGAAGGACGAGAAAACTGCCCTCGATAAGTCCTATCAGGATGCGCAAATCCAGCTCGCCGAGTATCGCACACAGTCCAAAAGCTTGGAGGATCGCCTAAGCGAAGCCCGAAAAAACAATCAGGAGTTGCGCAACAGCTACGCCACCCTGCAAGGTTCTCTGGACAAGAGCCTCCAGCAGAACTCCCAAGGCAACATCAACATCTCCAAACTGGTGGATGAGATTAATGCCTCCAACCGCTACATCAAGCAACTGGTGGACACCAAGAGCAAATCGGACTCTCTGAACGTAGTGCTGACTAACAACCTCACCCGTTCCCTGAGCCGCGAAGAGCTAAAAGAGGTGGATGTAAAGGTCTTGAAAGGCGTGGTTTACATCTCATTGGCAGACAATATGCTATACAAGAGCGGCAGTTACGAAATCAACGAACGCGCTGGCGAAACGTTGAGCAAGATTGCCAAGATTATCACCGATTACAAGGATTACGAAGTATTGGTAGAGGGTAACACGGACAACGTTCCCATCTCACGTACCAATATTCGCAATAACTGGGATTTGAGTGCCCTGCGTGCCTCATCTGTAGTACAAGAATTGCAGAATAAATATGGCGTTGACCCTAAACGGCTTTCTGCTGCCGGACGTGGTGAGTACAATCCTATCACAGACAATGATTCCGAACTGGGCAAACAACGCAACCGCCGTACACAAATTATCATCACTCCGAAGCTCGACCAGTTCCTAGAGTTGATAGATAAGGCTCCGGAAGCGGAAGGAGAAGAAAAAGCCGAATAAAGTAAAGACTGCCTGCAATTACTTAACCTACAAGCAGAAACATAGGGAAAAAATATAATTCCAAAAACAAACCTCAGACTGTCTCTGAATAGGAAGAAGCCTATCACTCTGTCATCCGGAGCAAAATAACGGCAAGTTGCTATTCAGAGGCAGTCTATTTGTTTTTTCCCTTCTATAAGCCCTGAATAAGTACAATTTAATAGTTTTTATTGCACACGCACTTACATTTTATCACATTTATTCCTACCTTTGCGCCCAAATTATAACTTTTAACTAACAACTCATAATCAACTACCATGGCTAAGATAACCAAAGAAGCTGCCTTACTGTATCACTCACAAGGCAAACCAGGTAAGATAGAAGTAGTGCCTACCAAGCCCTACAGTACCCAAACCGACCTTTCACTTGCATACTCCCCCGGTGTGGCGGAGCCATGTCTTGAAATAGAAAAGAACCCGCAGGACGCATACAAATATACAGCGAAGGGTAATCTGGTAGCTGTAATTTCCAACGGTACCGCAGTGCTCGGTCTGGGCGACATAGGCGCGTTGAGCGGCAAACCCGTAATGGAAGGTAAAGGATTGCTTTTCAAGATTTACGCCGGCATCGACGTGTTCGACATCGAAGTGAACGAGAAAGACCCTGAAAAATTTATCCAGGCAGTCAAAGCCATCGCCCCTACTTTCGGTGGTATCAACCTGGAAGACATCAAAGCTCCCGAATGTTTCGAAATAGAACGCCGCCTGAAGGAAGAACTCGACATTCCCGTGATGCACGACGACCAACACGGTACGGCCATCATCTCCAGTGCCGGACTTGTGAACGCTTTGCAGGTAGCAGGCAAGAAGATTGAAGATGTGAAAATCGTTGTGAACGGTGCCGGCGCATCGGCTGTATCCTGTACGAAGCTGTACGTTTCACTGGGTGCCCGCCTAGAAAACATCGTGATGGTGGATAGCAAAGGCGTTATCAGCAAGACACGTACCGACCTCAACGAACAGAAGCGTTATTTCGCCACCGACCGTACTGACATCCATACCCTCGAAGAAGCTATCAAAGGGGCCGACGTATTTCTGGGATTATCCAAAGGTAATGTACTGTCACAGGACATGGTGCGCAGCATGGCTCCATCGCCCATCGTCTTCGCACTCGCCAATCCTACACCGGAAATCTCCTACGAAGATGCCATGTCAGCCCGTCCCGACGTACTGATGGCAACCGGACGTTCGGACTATCCGAACCAGATTAATAACGTAATCGGTTTCCCCTATATCTTCCGCGGTGCCTTGGATACTCAGGCTAAAGCCATCAACGAGGAAATGAAGATTGCCGCTGTACACGCTATCGCTAATCTGGCAAAACAGCCCGTGCCCGATGTTGTGAACGAGGCTTACCACGTAAACAACTTCAGTTTCGGCCCTGAATACTTCATCCCGAAACCGGTTGACCCGCGCCTTATCACCGAAGTGTCCTGCGCCGTAGCACGTGCAGCCATGGAAAGTGGTGTAGCCCGCAAGAACATCGAAGACTGGGATGCTTACTGCGTACAACTCCGCGAACTGATGGGTTACGAAAGCAAACTCACCCGTCAGCTTTACGACACCGCCCGCCGCAATCCGCAACGCGTGGTATTTGCCGAAGGTTCCCACCCCAATATGCTGAAAGCAGCCGTAGAAGCCAAAGCCGAAGGTATCTGCCATCCTATCGTTTTAGGTAACGACGAGACCATTGAGAAACTGGCAAAGGAACTCGACCTCAGCCTGGAAGGCATCGAAATCGTAAACCTGCGCCATCCGAACGAGGCATCACGCCGCGAACGTTATGCCCGCATCCTTTCTGAAAAGCGTGCCCGCCAGGGTGCCACCTACGAAGAAGCCAACGACAAGATGTTCGAACGCAACTACTTCGGTATGATGATGGTGGAAACAGGCGATGCGGATGCATTCATCACCGGTCTTTATACGAAATACAGCAACACTATCAAGGTAGCCAAGGAAGTCATCGGCATACAACCGCAATACAAGCATTTCGGTACGATGCACATCCTGAACTCCAAGAAGGGAACGTATTTCCTTGCCGACACGTTAATCAACCGTCACCCCAATGCCGAAACATTGATTGATATTGCCAAACTGTCGGAGCATACCGTGCGTTTCTTCAACCATACCCCGGTAATGGCCATGCTGAGTTACTCCAACTTTGGCGCAGACACCGAAGGTAGTCCGGTAAGCGTACACGAAGCCGTAGAGTACATGCAGCAAAACTATCCTGATCTTGCCATTGACGGTGAAATGCAGGTGAACTTCGCCATGGACCGCAAGATGCGTGACGCCAAATATCCTTTCACCCGCTTGAAAGGCAAGGATGTGAACACCCTCGTATTCCCGAACCTGAGCTCTGCCAACTCCGCATACAAACTGTTGCAAGCCATGAATACGGAAATGGAATTGATTGGCCCGATACAGATGGGACTGAACAAACCTATCCACTTCACCGACTTCGAAAGTTCCGTGCGCGACATCGTAAATATCACCGCAGTAGCCGTTATCGATGCTATCGTGGACAAAAAGAAAGCAGGTAAATGAGACGCCCGCTATCGAAATCACAAAGTGTTTGCATTGTGCTGCTTTGGGCAGCACTTTGCTACATAGTTCTGACTACTGTCGAACGAATTGATGGACCAGTCATTATGACGCTTATCATTTCGGCAGCGTTAGTATTCATTCCGGTAATAAAATCATTAAAGAGAGGATAAATAATGTCTTTTTATTCATTTTTGCGGTAGAAAACAATAAAAATGTTGTTTTCTACCGCATTTTCTTTATAAATTGTTTGTTTGTCTCATTTTTATGTGTACTTTTGCAACCGCAACAGAGAAAAAGGGAAACGAGATACGAGGAAACAAGTTACAAGGAATTCCCTGCGGCAGCGCAAATGCCTTATCAACTGAACCCCTCGTCAACTTGTCAACTGAACTCTCGTCAACTGAAAAATAACCAATAAAAGAAATAGATTATGAACGCAGCTAAGGTATTAGAAGATTTGAAGAGACGGTTCCCCAACGAACCAGAGTATCATCAGGCAGTGGAAGAAGTACTTTCTACAATTGAAGAAGAGTACAACAAACACCCGGAGTTTGACAAAGTCAATCTGATTGAGCGTCTTTGCATCCCCGATCGTGTTTATCAATTCCGCGTGACTTGGATGGACGATAAAGGTAACATCCAGACAAACATGGGTTATCGCGTTCAACACAACAACGCTATCGGTCCGTACAAAGGTGGTATCCGTTTCCACGCATCTGTAAACCTTTCAATCCTGAAATTCCTTGCTTTCGAGCAGACTTTCAAAAACTCACTGACTACGCTGCCTATGGGTGGTGGTAAAGGTGGTTCCGACTTCTCTCCGCGCGGTAAATCCAATGCCGAAGTAATGCGTTTCGTACAAGCATTCATGCTGGAA
>CAMTFK010000132.1 GCA_947071285.1 uncultured Bacteroides sp.
GTATGCTTTCGAAAAACTATGACGGTCTGCAAAATGACCTCGACAAGATGGATGGTGTATTCCTGAAACGCGGTCAATATACGTATCCGTTGGATAAGGGAAGCAAATGGAACTTTGTACCTTTGGTAAAGGTGGGTGACAAAGTGGAAGCCGCTTCCTGGTTGGGACGGGTGGAGGAGAACTTCCAACCGCTGAAAATCATGGTGCCTTTCACACAGAAAGGTGTATGTACCGTGAAATCCATCGTAGACGAAGGTGAGTATAGCCTTGAAGATGTCGTTGCAGTGCTGACCGATGAGGAAGGCAATGACGTTCATGTGAACATGATACAGAAATGGCCGGTGAAGCGTGCCATGACGAATTACAAAGAAAAACCGCGCCCCTTCAAACTTTTGGAAACGGGTGTGCGTGTGATTGATACCATTAATCCTATCGTAGAAGGTGGTACGGGATTTATCCCCGGTCCGTTCGGTACGGGTAAGACGGTGCTCCAGCATGCCATTTCAAAACAGGCGGAAGCGGATATCGTAATCATCGCTGCCTGTGGTGAGCGTGCCAATGAGGTTGTGGAAATCTTTACGGAATTCCCCGAGTTGGTTGACCCGCATACAGGCCGTAAGCTGATGGAGCGTACAATCATTATCGCTAATACTTCGAACATGCCCGTAGCTGCCCGTGAAGCGTCTGTGTACACAGCCATGACGATTGCGGAATACTATCGCAGCATGGGATTGAAAGTGTTGCTGATGGCCGACTCTACTTCCCGTTGGGCACAGGCCTTGCGTGAAATGTCCAACCGTATGGAAGAGTTGCCCGGACCTGATGCATTCCCGATGGACTTGTCATCTATCATCTCCAACTTCTACGGACGTGCCGGATATGTGGTGCTGGGTAACGGTGAAACAGGTTCTATCACTTTCATCGGTACGGTGTCTCCTGCCGGTGGTAACTTGAAAGAGCCGGTAACGGAAAATACAAAGAAGGTGGCCCGCTGTTTCTACGCCCTCGAACAGGACCGTGCTGATAAAAAGCGCTATCCTGCCGTGAATCCGATTGATTCTTATTCTAAATACATCGAATATCCTGAGTTTGAGGAATATATCAAGAAACACATCAACGGTGAGTGGATTGGTAAGGTGAATGAAATCAAGAACCGCCTGCAACGTGGTAAGGAAATTGCCGAACAAATCAACATCCTCGGTGATGACGGTGTACCTGTGGAATATCATGTAACTTTCTGGAAATCAGAGTTAATTGACTTCGTAATCCTGCAACAGGATGCTTTTGACGAAATTGACGCTGTGACTCCGATGGAACGTCAGGAAGATATCCTGAACATGATAATCGACATCTGTCATACGGAATTTGAATTCGATAACTTTAATGAGGTAATGGATTACTTCAAGAAGATGATTAACGTCTGCAAGCAGATGAACTACTCGAAATTCAAGTCCGAAGAGTACGAAGGATTCCGTAAACAGTTGCAGGAATTGATTGAAGAACGTAAAGCATAATAAGAATAAGATGGCAACAAAAGCATTTCAAAAGATATATACCAAGGTCACTCAGATTACGAAAGCTACCTGTTCGTTGAAAGCAACAGGGGTAGGGTATGACGAGTTGGCAACCGTAAACGGCAAACTCGCCCAGGTGGTGAAGATTGCCGGTGACGATGTGACTTTGCAGGTATTCGAGGGTACGGAAGGTATCCCCACCAATGCAGAGATAGTATTCCTGGGCAAGTCGCCTACGCTGAAAGTGAGCGAACAGCTTGCCGGACGTTTCTTCAACGCTTTCGGTGACCCGATTGACGGAGGTCCGTCTATCGAAGGTCAGGAAGTGGAAATCGGTGGTCCGTCCGTGAATCCGGTGCGCCGTAAACAACCGTCGGAACTGATTGCAACAGGTATCGCAGGTATCGACTTGAATAACACGCTGGTATCCGGACAGAAGATTCCCTTCTTTGCCGACCCCGACCAGCCTTTCAACCAGGTAATGGCGAACGTGGCGCTTCGTGCCGAGACGGATAAGATTATCTTGGGAGGTATGGGTATGACGAACGATGACTACCTGTATTTCAAGAATGTATTCTCCAATGCCGGTGCGCTCGACCGTATCGTCAGTTTTATGAATACGACTGAAAATCCGCCTGTAGAGCGTCTGTTGATTCCGGATATGGCATTGACCGCAGCCGAATATTTTGCTGTGAACAATAATGAAAAGGTTCTGGTATTGTTGACTGATATGACCTCATACGCCGATGCGTTGGCTATCGTATCCAACCGTATGGACCAGATTCCTTCGAAAGACTCTATGCCCGGTTCTATTTATTCGGATTTGGCAAAGATTTACGAGAAGGCTGTGCAGTTCCCAAGCGGTGGTTCTATCACGATTATTGCCGTGACCACTCTGTCCGGTGGCGACATCACGCATGCCGTGCCTGATAATACAGGTTATATCACAGAAGGTCAGTTGTTCCTGCGTCGTGATACGGATATTGGTAAGGTTATCGTTGACCCGTTCCGTTCACTGTCTCGTTTGAAACAGCTCGTTACGGGTAAGAAGACGCGTAAGGACCATCCGCAGGTGATGAATGCCGCCGTGCGTCTGTATGCCGATGCCGCCAATGCAAAAACCAAGTTGGAGAATGGTTTCGACCTGACGAACTACGATGAACGTACCCTTGCATTTGCCAAGGACTACTCCAACCAATTGCTGGCTATTGACGTCAACCTCGATACGACAGAAATGCTCGACGTGGCATGGAGCCTGTTCGGCAAGTATTTCCGTCCGGAAGAAGTGAATATCAAGAAAGAATTAGTTGATGAATTCTGGCCGAAAGCCGCCAACTAATCACCAATCACTAACAACTAATCACTAAAAAAGTGGCTATAAAGTTTCAATATAATAAAACCTCTCTCCAGCAGTTGGAAAAGCAACTGAAGGTGCGGGTGCGTACACTCCCTATCATTAAGAATAAGGAGAGCGCGCTACGTATGGAAGTGAAGCGCTGCAAGTCGGAAGCTGCCATGCTGGACGAGAAGTTGGAACGGGAAATCCAGGCCTACGAAGCGATGTTCGCCCTTTGGAATGAGTTTGATCCCTCATTGATAAAGGTCAGCGACGTCCATCTCGGTGTGAAGAAGATTGCCGGTGTACGGGTGCCGTTGCTCGAAAGCATTGATTTCGAGATACGCCCTTACAGCTTGTTCAATGCCCCCAAATGGTATGCCGACGGGGTGCATTTGCTCAAGACACTGGCACATACGGCCATCGAGCGGGAATTTATCGTCGCCAAACTGGGCTTACTGGAACATGCACGTAAGAAGACTACCCAAAAGGTGAACCTCTTTGAGAAAGTGCAGATTCCGGGCTATCAGGATGCTCTGCGAAAAATCAAGCGCTTCATGGAAGACGAGGAGAACCTCTCCAAGTCATCGCAGAAAATCATGAAATCCCATCAAGAGAATAGGAAGGAGGTAGAGGCATGATTACAAAAATGAAGAAACTCACGTTCCTTGTATATCATAAGGAGTACGAAGCATTTCTGAACGGAGTGCGTGAACTTGGAGTAGTGCATGTGGCCGAGAAGCAACAAGGCGTGGCCGACAATGCGGAATTGCAGGATAGCATCCGTCTTTCCTCGCGCTTGCAGACAACGCTGAAAATGCTGAATGGACTGGGCGAAGCAAAGGACGACACCACTCCCGCTTCTGCTGCCCGCGGACTGGAAGTGCTGGACGAAGTGGACGTGCTGCAAAGTGAAAAGGCAAAGTTGCAACAACAGTTGCAGAACTATCAGAAGGAGAAAGCCGCCCTGGAACCCTGGGGAGATTTTGAACCTGAAAGTCTTGCCCGTTTGCATGATGCAGGCTTCACGATAAACTTCTACAGTTGTTCGGAAAACAGTTATGACGAGACTTGGGAAGAAAATTATAATGCGATGATTGTCAATCGTGTATCCTCCCGTATCTATTTCATTACTGTAACTAAGAATGCGGTAGAAGTGGACTTGGATGCCGAGCAGATGAAGTTACCCCCTTACTCGTTGACCCGTGTGCAGATACTTTGCGAAGAGACGGAACAGGCCTTGGCAGACAATGACAAGAAGCTGGCCGTACTTGCTGAAAAAGAGCAACCCTCATTGCAGGCTGCCTTGAAAGAGATGAACACTGAAATAGAGTTCTCTAAAGTAATGCTGAGCACAGAAGCTACGGCAGGCGAGAAATTGATGTTGCTGCAAGGCTGGGCACCGGCTTCCAGAGAAAAGGAGATTGCCGCGTGGCTGGACGAACAGCACATCTACTATGAGATTACCAGTCCGACGCCGGAAGATAACGTGCCTATCCAATTGAACAATAAAGGCTTCTTTGCCTGGTTTGAGCCGATATGCAAGCTCTATATGCTTCCGAAGTACAGTGAACTGGACTTGACACCTTTCTTCGCACCGTTCTTCATGGTGTTCTTCGGATTGTGTCTGGGAGACTCCGGTTACGGGCTATTCCTCTTCCTGGGTGCTACGCTCTATCGCATGTTCGCCAAGAACATCAGTGCGACGATGAAACCGATACTTTCACTGGTGCAGGTACTTGCAGCGTCCACATTCTTCTGTGGAATGTTGACGGGTACGTTCTTCGGAGTTAGCCTCTATGACATTAATGTGCCTTTCTTGCAATACATGAAGGAACACTTGTTTATGGATAATAACGCCATGTTCCAGCTTTCACTGATACTCGGTGTGATACAGATTCTTTTCGGTATGGTGCTGAAAGCAGTCAATCAGGCGATACAGTTCGGCTTCAAGTATGCCGTGGCTACTATCGGTTGGATTGTGTTGCTGGTATCCTGCGGAGTAGGAGCCTTGTTGCCTGAAATCATGCCGCTGGGTGGTACGGTGCATTTGTGCATCCTCGGTGTGGCTGCTGCTATGATATTCCTCTTCAATAGTCCCGGTAAGAATGTGTTCATGAACATCGGACTGGGCTTGTGGGACTCTTACAACATGGCTACGGGTTTGCTTGGCGACGTACTTTCGTATGTCCGTCTGTTCGCCCTCGGTCTGTCGGGAGGTATCCTTGCAGGAGTATTCAACAGTCTGGCGGTAGGTATGAGCCCCGACAATGTGATTGCCGGACCGATTGTGATGGTATTGATATTCGTTATCGGTCATGCCATCAATATGTTTATGAACGTACTGGGCGCCATGGTTCACCCCATGCGTCTGACTTTCGTGGAGTTTTTCAAAAATTCCGGTTACGAAGGAGGCGGCAAGGAATATAAGCCGTTCAAAAAATAACAATTTATAGAATTAAAAATTAAAACAATAAAAAACGAAAAATTATGGAAATGAATTTATTGATTGCCTACATCGGCATCGCAGTAATGATTGGTTTGTCTGGCATCGGTAGTGCCTATGGAGTGACGATTGCCGGTAACGCAGCTATCGGCGCTTTGAAGAAAAACGACGGTGCATTCGGTAACTTCCTTGTATTAACGGCACTTCCCGGTACACAGGGTTTGTATGGTTTCGCAGGTTACTTTATGTTCCAGACTATTTTCGGTATCCTTACTCCTGACATGACAGGTATCCAAGCTGCTGCCATCCTCGGTGCAGGTATTGCATTAGGATTGGTTGCTTTGTTCTCGGCTATCCGTCAGGGACAGGTTTGTGCCAATGGTATCGCAGCTATCGGACAAGGTCACGACGTATTCAGCAACACGCTGATTCTCGCCGTATTCCCGGAACTTTACGCTATCGTTGCCCTGGCTGCAACATTCTTGATTGGTAGCGCTTTGACTGCATAAGAACCGTATTTCAGAATAAATTTATTAACCCAGAGTTGCCGGAACAGGCGACTCTGGGTTTGTTGTTTCAAATAAAGTCTCCATTGTTTCAAATGCCACACTTCACTGATAAGAATGCCACACCTCAACGCTTCAAATGTGGGGCATTGCAACCTTCCAAGTGTGGCATTACATCCGTCGAAGTGTAGCATTCTGCTCGTTGAAGTGTAGCATTTGAGAAGGCAAGTCCGTTTCAACCAGCCCATTCCGCAAACGATTGTTTATGCATATTTCATTAGTTTTTTCGATTAATAGGCTATTTTTCAAAGAATAATGCGTATTTTTGCACCCGGTATTAAGTAATAGAGATTAAAAGTAATATGACTAAAGAGCTGTTAACCCCCGACTACATCTTCGAGTCTAGCTGGGAAGTATGTAATAAGGTTGGAGGTATCTATACGGTTTTGTCCACGCGAGCAAATACATTGCAGGCAAAATTTCATGATAGATTGTTTTTTATAGGACCTGATTTTTGGCAAGGGAAAGAGAACCCTTTGTTTATCGAGTCCGACAACCTTTGTGCAGCATGGAGAAAGCATGCAGCCGAAAAAGATAACCTCTCCGTCCGCGTAGGACGCTGGAACATTCCGGGCACCCCCATCGTTATATTGGTTGATTTCCAACCGTTTTTCGCACAGAAAGATGATATATATACAGATATGTGGAACCACTATCAAGTGGATTCATTGCATGCATACGGTGATTATGACGAAGCATCTATGTTTTCGTATGCTGCCGGAAAGGTGGTAGAGAGCTTTTATCGCTATAACCTGACGGAGACGGATAAAGTGATTTATCAGGCACATGAGTGGATGACCGGCATGGGTGCCCTCTATTTGCAGATGGCTGTTCCTGAAATCGCTACTATTTTCACTACGCATGCCACGTCTATCGGACGTTCCATTGCAGGCAATGATAAACCGCTCTATGACTATCTCTTCGCATATAATGGCGACCAGATGGCCGGAGAACTCAATATGCAATCCAAACACTCCATCGAAAAACAAACTGCACACCATGTGGACTGTTTTACGACTGTGAGCGAGATAACGAACAATGAGTGCAAGGAACTGCTTGAAAAGCCTGCTGATGTAGTGCTTATGAACGGTTTTGAAGATGATTTTGTACCGAAAGGCGCTACGTTTACCGGAAAACGTAAACGTGCGCGGGCAGCCATGCTTCGCACAGCCAATTGCCTGCTGGGTACTGATATGGGCGATGATACACTGATTGTGGGCACCAGCGGACGTTATGAATTCAAGAATAAAGGTATTAATGTCTTTCTTGAATCCCTGAACCGCCTGAACCGCGATAAGAACCTGAAAAAGAATATACTGGCGTTTATCAACGTGCCCGGATGGGTGGGAGATGCCCGCGAAGACCTGCAAAAGCGTCTCAAGAGTAAAGAGAAATTCAATACTCCGCTGGAAGTACCTTTTATTACCCACTGGTTGCACAATATGACGCACGACCAAGTGCTGGATATGTTGAAGTACATGGGCATGAGCAATCATCCTGAAGACAAGGTAAAAGTGGTTTTCGTGCCCTGCTACCTCGATGGAAAAGACGGTATTCTGAATAAACAATATTATGACCTGATATTGGGAGAAGACCTCAGCGTCTATCCTTCTTATTATGAACCTTGGGGATATACACCGTTGGAAAGTGTTGCTTTCCATGTCCCCACCATTACGACCGACCTTGCTGGTTTCGGACTTTGGGTGAACAGCCTGAAAAACCAGCATGGCATTAATGACGGAGTAGAGGTGCTTCACCGTTCGGACTACAATTACTCCGAAGTGGCTGACGGCATCAAGGACACCATTTCCGCATTCTCCGCAAAGACGGATGCTGAGGTGAAAGAAATACGCAAGCGTGCCGGGCAAGTGGCTGAGCAGGCTCTGTGGAAGCATTTTATCGAATATTATTATGAAGCCTACGATTTTGCTCTTCGCCATGCGATGCAGCGTCAGTTGGGCTAAAAAAAATATGAATTATTAATCAATCAAGTAATCATACAATGAAGATTAAAGTTAGTAATGTAAACACTCCGAACTGGAAAGATGTAAACGTGAAATCTCATGTTCCTGCCGAATTGGAGAAATTGTCCGAATTGGCACACAACATTTGGTGGTCTTGGAATTACGAAGCTACCGAACTGTTTAGAGACCTTGACCCTGCTTTGTGGAAAGAAGTAGGTCATAACCCCGTCCTTCTGTTGGAAAGAATGAGTTATGCAAAACTCGAAGCACTCGCAAACGACAAAGTAATTCTGAAGAGAATGAACGACGTGTACTCTAAGTTCAGAACATACATGGATGTGGAACCTGACAACAAACGCCCTTCTGTTGCTTATTTCAGCATGGAATATGGTTTGAATCAGGTACTTAAAATATATTCAGGCGGTTTGGGCGTTCTTGCCGGCGACTACCTGAAAGAGGCTTCTGACAGTAATGTTGACCTTTGTGCGGTTGGCTTCCTGTATCGCTATGGCTACTTCACGCAGACTCTCTCTATGGATGGTCAGCAGATTGCCAACTACGAAGCTCAGAACTTCGGCCAATTGCCCATCGACCGTGTATTGGACGAGAACGGAAACCAGGTTGTGGTAGATGTTCCTTATCTGGACTACTTCGTGCATGCTAATGTGTGGCGTGTAAATGTTGGACGTATTTCTCTGTATCTGTTGGATACGGACAACGAAATGAACAGCGAATTCGACCGTCCTATCACTCACCAACTTTATGGTGGCGACTGGGAAAACCGTCTGAAACAAGAAATTCTGCTTGGTATCGGTGGTATATTGACACTGAAGAAACTGGGCATTAAAAAGAATGTTTACCATTGTAACGAAGGACACGCAGCGTTGATTAACGTTCAGCGTATTTGCGACTACGTAGCCGAAGGTTTGTCTTACGACCAGGCTATCGAGTTGGTACGTGCCTCTTCTCTGTACACAGTTCATACTCCGGTTCCCGCCGGCCACGACTACTTCGACGAAGGTCTTTTCGGCAAGTATATGGGCGGTTATCCTGCTAAGATGGGTATCAGTTGGGATGATTTGATGGACCTCGGTCGTAACAATCCGGGTGATAAGGGCGAACGTTTCTGTATGTCCATTTTTGCTTGCAACACTTCACAGGAAGTGAACGGTGTGAGCTGGTTGCACGGAAAGGTTTCTCAGGAAATGTTCTCTACTATCTGGAAGGGATACTTCCCCGAAGAAATGCACGTGGGTTATGTTACCAACGGCGTACACTTCCCGACTTGGAGCGCAACGGAGTGGAAGCATCTGTATGCTGCCAACTTCGACGAAAACTTCTTGTACGATCAGTCTAATCCGAAGATTTGGAATGCTATCTATAATGTACCTGATGAAAAGATTTGGGAAACTCGTATGGCTTTGAAGAACAAGTTGATAGACTATGTTCGCAAGCAATATCGTGAAACTTGGTTGAAGAACCAGGGCGATCCTTCACGCATCGTTTCTCTGATGGATAAGATTAATCCGAACGCACTGCTGATTGGTTTCGGCCGTCGTTTCGCTACATACAAACGTGCTCACCTGCTGTTCACTGACCTCGACCGTCTGGCTAAGATTGTGAACAATCCCGACTATCCGGTACAGTTCCTGTTCACCGGTAAGGCTCACCCGCATGATGGTGCAGGTCAGGGTTTAATTAAGAGAATCATCGAAATCTCCCGCCGTCCGGAATTCTTGGGTAAGATTATCTTCCTGGAAAACTACGATATGCAGTTGGCTCGCCGTCTGGTATCCGGTGTGGATATCTGGTTGAATACTCCGACTCGTCCGCTCGAAGCATCCGGAACTTCCGGTGAAAAGGCGTTGATGAACGGTGTTGTGAACTTCTCCGTACTCGACGGATGGTGGTTGGAAGGCTACCGCGAAGGTGCAGGTTGGGCGCTGACTGAAAAGCGTACTTATCAGAACCAAGACCATCAGGACCAGTTGGATGCAGCTACTATCTACAGCATCCTCGAAACTGAAATCCTGCCGTTGTACTATGCACGCAACAAGAAAGGTTATTCTGAAGGTTGGGTGAAGACTATCAAGAACTCTATCGCACAGATTGCACCTCACTATACCATGAAACGTCAGTTGGACGATTACTACAGCAAGTTCTACACTAAGCTGGCTAAACGTTTCAAAGGATTGGCTGCCAACGACAATGCCAAAGCTAAGGAAATTGCAGCTTGGAAAGAAGAAGTTGCAGCTAAATGGGATAGTGTGGAAGTAGTATCTTATGAGAAGGGCGAAGAGCTGATACAAGGTTCTATCGAAAGCGGTAAGGAATACACCATTACTTACGTGATTGATGAAAAGGGTCTGAACGATGCTATCGGTCTGGAATTGGTAACTACTTACACTGCCGGAGACGGTAAACAGCACATTTACTCTGTTGAACCGTTCAGTGTGGTGAAGAAAGAGGGCGACCTCTACACCTTCCAGGTGAAACATAAATTAGAGAACGCAGGTAGCTTCAAGGTATCCTACCGTATGTTCCCGAAGAACTCTGACTTGCCGCACCGTCAGGATTTCTGCTACGTGCGTTGGTTCGTATAAGAGTTTAATATAACAACATAGAGAAGCTGCTTGCGGGAAGTTATCAAACTTCTCGGAGCAGCTTTTCGTTTTTTATTCACCTTAATAATACGTGTGCTATGAGACATTTACTTCTTTTTTTGAGTGTTTTGTTTTGTGCAGTTTCGGGAGGATATGCACAAGAGGGTTCTTCTTTTCTCTTTGATGATTATCAGGATGCCGTCATTTATTTGAAAAATGGCAGGCAAGTTCATAACAAGATGAACTATAATCTGGTAAGTGAAAAGTTCTACTTTATTGATAAACAGGATGGACAACAAGTAAAAATTCTGGCGAATGCTGATGAGGTGAATATTATAAAGTTCGGCAACCGGGTGTTCTATCCTGAAAAGAGTGCCGGAATTGAAATATTGTCTTCGGAACCGTTGTTTTATGTGCAGTATAAAGGAACGGCACGCGATAAACCGAAACCTGCGGGATATGGCGGCACTTCTTCTGTATCCAGTTCCACTACTTATTCTATGGTAGGAAGCAATAGTGGCAGGCTGACGGGCACTTACGATCCCGGAAAATTGGAATTGGGCAAGCGTTATAATGTATATTGGGTGGAGAAAAAAGGGAAAAAGAAAGAAATCCGTAATATGAAGCAATTCTTGAAATTGAATTCTCCTCGGCGTGAAGAACTGGAACGCTATATTAAAGAGAATAAAGTGAAATTTGATGATGCGCAGCAGATGTTAGGATTGTATGTGTATGCTGATTCGCTAAAGAAATAGAGAGAATCTTAAAGGAAAATTGAGCAGACCGTTTGTTCCTATGAAAACAGGCGGTCTGTTTTTTTTGTTGAACAAGTTCCGGCGGATGCGTGTTTTATTCATACGATTAATTAAATAGAAATTCGTATGAAGAAAATTGTACTGCTCCGCCACGGCGAGAGCGCATGGAACAAAGAGAACCGTTTTACAGGTTGGACCGATGTGGACCTGACGGAAAAAGGCATTGCCGAAGCTACGAGAGCCGGACAGTTATTGATAGATAATGACTTTCAGTTTGGAAAGGCTTATACTTCCTATCTGAAACGTGCAGTGAAGACTCTGAATGTAGTGCTGGACCGTATGGATCAGGACTGGATACCGGTGGAGAAGTCTTGGCGTCTGAATGAAAAGCATTACGGTCAGCTTCAGGGTTTGAATAAAACGGAGACTGCTGCCAAGTATGGTGAAGAACAGGTTTTAATCTGGCGCCGCAGCTATGATGTTGCCCCGCATGCGCTTGCCGAAGAAGATCCTCGCAACCCGCGTTTTGAAATCCGCTATAATGAAGTGCCCGATGCAGAATTGCCTCGCACCGAATCATTGAAAGATACCATTGAACGTATCATGCCTTACTGGAAGTGTGTGATTTTTCCAAATCTGAAAACCGTGGATGAACTGTTGGTAGTGGCGCACGGCAATAGTTTGCGTGGCATAATCAAGCATTTGAAAGGTATTTCTGACGAAGACATTGTGAAGTTGAACTTGCCTACTGCTGTTCCCTACGTCTTTGAATTTGATGATGACCTGAACTTAGTGAAAGATTATTTCCTGGGAGATCCGGAAGAGATAAAGAAATTGATGGAGGCGGTAGCGAATCAGGGGAAGAATACTAAATGAAAATTAAGTATAAAATATAAGGTATGAAGTATTGAGGTGGACTATGACACTGCATAGTTTAT
>CAMTFK010000133.1 GCA_947071285.1 uncultured Bacteroides sp.
CCGATAGCGAACAGACCCTTGATAGAAGTCATCAGTTCGTAGTCAACCCAGATACCACCCATTGTGTAGTGGATAGCCGGATAAATCATCATCGGATTATAATATTTCACACCGGCAATTTCTTTTGCCAGTTCGCCCGGATTAACGTCAGTGATTTCCTCATACATATCGAAGAGGTTACCATAGCGTTGAAGAACGATATCGATACCTAAGCGGCTGATAGCCTCAGAGAAGTCGAGGAATACTGCCAGGCCTGTATTGTTCACACCGAAACCTGCATCGCAACGTTCTTTAGCGGCACGGCTGGCAACGTCACGCGGAACTAAGTTACCGAATGCCGGATAGCGGCGTTCCAAGTAATAGTCGCGGTCTTCTTCAGGAATATCGCTTCCCTTGATTTCACCCTTCTGGAGTTTTACGGCATCTTCTTTCTTCTTCGGAACCCAGATACGGCCGTCATTACGCAGAGACTCTGACATCAAAGTCAGCTTAGACTGCTTGTCACCGTGAACAGGAATACAAGTGGGGTGAATCTGTACCATAGCCGGGTTAGCCATCCATGCACCCTTGCGGTAGCAAGATATGGCAGCCGTACAGTTACAAGTCATAGCGTTGGTAGACAGGAAGTATGCATTTCCGTAACCACCGGTAGCGATCACTACTGCGTGGGCAGCGAAACGTTCCAGTTTACCGGAAACGAGGTCTTTAGCAATGATACCGCGTGCACGTCCGTCGATGAGGACAACATCCTGCATTTCATAACGGGTGTACAGTTTTACAGTACCTGCGTTTACCTGGCGGCTCAGTGCAGAGTATGCACCCAGCAACAACTGTTGTCCGGTTTGGCCACGGGCATAGAACGTACGTGATACCTGAGCACCACCGAAAGAACGGTTATCCAGCAAACCACCGTATTCGCGGGCGAAGGGAACACCTTGTGCCACACATTGGTCGATGATGGCGTTGGATACCTCTGCCAAACGATAAACGTTAGCTTCGCGGGCACGGTAGTCACCACCTTTTACAGTATCATAGAACAAACGGTAAACAGAGTCACCGTCGTTTTGGTAATTCTTAGCAGCGTTGATACCGCCCTGTGCAGCGATGGAGTGTGCACGGCGCGGAGAATCCTGAATGCAGAAGTTGAATACTCTGAAACCCATTTCACCGAGTGAAGCGGCGGCAGAAGCACCTGCCAATCCCGTACCTACCACGATGATATCCAAACGACGCTTATTGGCGGGGTTAACTAATTTCTGGTGAGCTTTATAGTTGGTCCATTTCTCAGCCACCGGTCCTTCCGGAATTTTTGAATCTATCTTAGTCATAATGCTATTACATTTTAATCGTTTTACAATTTACAAATTAGCAAGCACCGCCGCACATCAATGATTTTGCAAAGAATACGACAACTACCAGAGCGAAGCATACAACAACGATAGTAGAGTAGATGTTAGAAATGCATTTCCAACGGTTAATCCATACTTTGTTGTTCCAACCCAAGGATTGCATGGAGCTCCAGAAACCGTGAGTCAGGTGGAACCACAGTGCGCCGAGCCAAATGAGGTAAAGCACTACGTATACCGGATTGCTGAATGTGTTTTCAATGTGATGAACACCGTTAGCGGCAAATTCCAGTGCAGTTGCATCGGCATACATACCCATGTTGTGCATCAACTCGGGGAGCTGCATCTTTGCCCAGAAGTTAATCAGGTGAAGACCCAAGCCTACGATTACGATAAGACCCAGCACGAGCATGTTCTGAGAAGCCCATTCCACAGTCTTAGGTTTGTCTACTACAGCATAGCGTTCGTTACCGCGCGCTTTGCGGTTTTGCATCGTCAGCCAGAAAGCGTAGATGATGTGAATGATGAAAAGGGCAGCTAAACCTACCGTAGCCACCAAGGCATACCAGTTTGCTCCCAGGAACTCACAAACCATGTTGTATCCCTCTGCCGAGATTAATGCAACCAGGTTCATCGCCATGTGAAACGTCAGAAACAGGACAAGGGCGATACCGGTAACGCTCATCACCACTTTCCTTCCTACAGATGAATTACTTAACCACATAAATGATTGAATTTAAATTATTTAATAGTTCGAAAATTTGCTTTTCTTTAGAGTTTCCCGCTAATTTCCCGCAAAAATAGAAGAAATACATTGATTAAACAAGGAATTAAAGAAATAATTCCGTAATTAAAACAAGAGATAGAAGTTGACAAGGCAACAAGGGAACCAGTTGGCAAGGGGATAAGGAGACAAGGGGACAAAAGTCGATTAGTCTTCCTTGTCTCCTTGTCCCCTTCCTCCTTCGTCTCCTTTTTCCTTTATGATAGTGATTTTTTCTCCACTGGCGGCACGTTTCCGCAGGGCTCGAGGCGTGTCTCCAAAGGAATCTTTGCAGAAATGGGCGAAGTGGGACAAAGAGTCGAAACCATATCGCGCACTGATTACTGAAACACGTTGTTTGGTGAATTGCAGGTCGTTCAGAATACCTTCACGCTTCTTGTCCAATATCCATTCATATACAGGTACATTATACATATTTTTAAACAAGCGGCGGAATGTAGTGGTGGTGTATCCTCCCAGATGGGCAAATTCTTCCACATTCTTCACCTTGTCGTAGTTCTGCATAATGAAATAATGGAAACTTTCAGTATAAGTACTGATGGGGTAGAAGAAGGTACTTATCTGGCGTATCGGATAATAGCAGGTTAATATATAAACCAGTTCCTGACGCTTTAGGTCGAGGTATTTTCCGCAAGCGGCGGGTTGTTCTTTGAAATAATCAACGATATCGTGCAGCAAGCGTTCCAGTTTTGCGTTGGCTATCAAGGGTGTGTAGGTCAATGGAGCTTCGGAGCGTTCCAGAATCTCCTTATAGCGGTCCTCACACAGAACAGGAAGTTCCGTAAACCAATAAGCGATATATTCTACATCGGTCAATGCCAGTAGTTCCATTTTCGAACCTATGGCTTGTAAAACACATTGTCTACTTTGAAGAGTAGTTCCCGGATATTCGTTACTATTTACCAGTAACTCACCCTTCAATACAAAAATCATGCAATTTTGTGTACACTTCTCCGCAGAGAAATGTTGTCCCTGAGGATATTGGCGGTATGCCAACGTCCCCTCAGAAACTTTCGGGCACAGACTACAATCTACTTGCCGTGTACAAAGAGTGTCTTTTGTCATGAAATATAAGACGAATTACTAAAATTATGGCAACAAAGATAGAATTTTTTTGTGAATACTCTAACAAAATCATCTATCTTTGCAGCAAACTATAAGAAAGACTACATGAAACGGACTATTTTTTTTGTATTTTTTGCATCCTTAGTTGTATTCAGTATTTCCGCACAAAACTGGGACATTAATACTTTACATAAAATAAATAGCTGGGATGGTAAATTTATTCGCAACTATAATAAAATAATTTCTCGTACAGAACCTTACATTGCTGTGGGAGTTCCTGTGGCAATGGCACTGGCTGCCTGGGTAAAGAAAGACCGCGAATTATTGAAGGATGCCATATATGTAGGAACCAGTGTCGCCGGTGTTTTTGTGGTGACTTATGGCATGAAGTATCTTATAGACCGTGAACGTCCGTTCGACCGTTATCCCGACCAGGTGCATGCTTATAGCTACGAAAGCAGTCCTTCCTTTCCTTCCGGACATACAGCAACTGCTTTTGCGCTGGCAACCTCGCTTTGTGTGAGGTATCCGAAGTGGTACGTGATAGGTCCTTCCGCTTTATGGGCGTGTTCTGTCGGAGTATCCCGCATGAATGAGGGCGTACACTATCCGTCCGATGTACTGGCGGGTGCAGTCATCGGAGCCGGATGTGCGGTAGTCAATATCTATGTGAATCGTTGGCTGAATAAGTGGTTATTCGGCAATTAATTCAGAATTTCCTGATATTTATTGGTGTTCAGTAACTCTAAGGCTTGTTGTACGCTATTGTTCGTGGTGTTTATCACCTGGAAATATTCGTTCATATCCCACAGGTCACGGGCAATCAAGGCTTTCAATTGCGTCTTAATCAAAGGCAGTGACTTCTTGTATTGCTCTTCATTAAACTCAATCTTTTCCTTTTCGGCAGCAGCACGTATGTCTGCAAGCATTTGTTCGTCTATCTCGAATTTATTGTTGAAGGAGTCGAACTTCTTGTATTTTTCCTGTAACTCTTTCCGGTGGTTTTCGATGTACTTGGTTGTTGCTTTGATAACAACGCCTTTAGCTACGAGGTTCCGGTGATAATCGGTATATTGGGTGGTGTCGATTGGCACGAAGTAGTCGGGCATGATACCGCCGCCGCCATATACAGTACGTTTCAGCTTCTTGGTGGAATTCTTCAGGGAGTCGGGGAAGTGGATACTGTCGGCGTGCATCATTTCTCCGCGATTGAAGCGCTCTACCAAATCCATATTGTATTTCTCCTGGCCATCATCTTTCCTGAGGCTTCTGCCATCCAGATTGGCAGTATGGTCGTAAGGTTTCTGGATACAACGACCGGAAGGGGTATAATAACGGGCGATAGTCAGACGTATCATGGAGCCGTCGGGCAGGTCGATGGGGCGTTGAACCAAGCCTTTACCGAAGGTACGGCGGCCTACAACCAAACCTCTGTCCCAGTCCTGCACGGCACCGGTTACGATTTCGCTTGCAGAAGCGGAATATTCATCGACCAAGACAATGAGACGTCCGTTCTTGAAGTTACCCGTACCCCTGGCGTAGAAGTTGCTGCGCTGTGAGGTTCTTCCTTCGGTATATACGATAAGCTCTTTCTGTTGCAGGAATTCGTTGGCAAGGTCGATAGCCGCATTCAGATAACCGCCACCGTTGCCTTGCAGGTCGAGTATCAGGTCTTTCATTCCCTGCTTTTGCAATTCCTTGAGGGCAGCCGTGAACTCTTCGGCGGTAGTGGCGCCGAAACGGTTGATGCGGATATAGCCCGTTTTGGGTTGTATCATATAAGAAGCATCCAGACTGAGAATGGGTATTTTATCACGCTTTACGGTGAAAAGTAAAGGATCGTCTACTCCGCGGCGGACAATGGTCAACTTCACTTCCGAGTCTTTCGGCCCGCGCAAGCGTGCCATGATATCTTCTGTTGACATCTTCACACCGGCAATGGCGCTGTCGTTTACTGCAACGATACGGTCACCTGCCAGGATACCCACCTTTTCAGAGGGGCCGTTGCTGACGGGCTGTATAATTAATAAGGTGTCTTCTATCATCTGAAACTGCACGCCGATGCCTTCGAAGTTGCCTTGCAGGGGTTCGTTCATCTTTTTCACCTCTTCGGCATCATTGTATGTGGAGTGTGGGTCCAGTTGTGCCAGCATGCGTATAATCGCTTCTTCCACCAGTTTGTTCTCGTCCACCGAGTCTACATACAGGTTGGCAATGGCGAATTCCGCCATTTGTAACTTGCGGGCAGCAGCGTTGCCCATCTTTTGTGCCTGCATGGAAGCCATGGCACCTATACATATCATTAAGATAAGAAGTTTCTTCATCATTCTCTTCGTTTATCACTTATCATTCTGTCACTAATCACTAAATCTCCATCCCTTCGGGAATAAACTGGCTGATGTCCTTGCCGAACTGTAACAGTTCTCGGACGGTAGTCGAACTGATACACGTCAGTTCGGGCTCGGTAAAGAGCAGAATTGTTTCGATGCCTGCCAGTTTGCGGTTGATGTCTGCAATGGTTTCTTCGTATTCGAAGTCTTTCACGGTGCGGATGCCACGGACGATGAATTGGGCATCTACCTGCTGGGCAAAATCAATCGTCAGGCAATCATAGGAATATACTTTGATGCGTGGCTCGTTCCGGTAGAAACCTTGTATCATTTCCACGCGCTTCTCGATGGGGAAATAGGTGTTCTTGTTCTCGTTGATACCGATTCCGATGACGATTTCATCCATAAAAGTCAGCGCGCGCGCCACTACCGAGGAGTGCCCGATAGTGAAGGGGTCGAATGTTCCCGGAAAGATTGCTCTTCTCATGATGCCAAGTCTTCTTCTATAACCAGGTTGTTGATAATAAAGTTTTGCCGTTCCATGGTATTCTTACCCATATAGAATTCCAATAACTCTTTCACAAGGTCCGTCTTGCGCAGAGTGACCTGCTCCAGACGCATATCCTTACCAATAAAGTGTTTGAATTCATCGGGTGAAATTTCTCCCAAACCTTTAAAGCGGGTGATTTCAGGGTTCGGCCCCAGCTCCTCAATCGCTTTCTGCCGTTCTTCTTCCGTATAGCAATAAGTGGTCTTTTTCTTATTACGCACGCGGAACAGCGGGGTTTGCAATATATATACATGCCCTTTCTTTATCAAGTCCGGGAAGAATTGCAGGAAAAATGTGATGAGCAGCAGGCGGATGTGCATACCGTCCACATCGGCATCGGTGGCGGCAATCACTTTGTTGTAACGCAGTCCTTCAATGCCGTCTTCAATGTTCAGGGCAGCTTGCAGCAGGTTGAATTCTTCGTTCTCATATACCACTTTCTTGGTCAGCCCGAATGAGTTCAACGGTTTACCGCGAAGACTGAACACGGCTTGCGTATTCACATCACGGCTTTTGGTGATGGAACCGCTGGCGGAGTCACCCTCGGTGATGAAGATGCAGGACTCTGCTTCCTGATCCTTTCCTTTGCCGTCGTTAAGGTGGTAACGGCAGTCACGCAACTTGCGGTTGTGCAGGTTGGCTTTCTTGGCACGTTCGCGCGCCAGCTTGGTCACGCCGGCAATGGTCTTACGCTCCTTTTCGGAGTCTTGTATCTTTTGCAGCATGACTTCCGATACCAACGGGTTCTTGTGGAGATAGTTGTCCACTTCCGTCTTGATGAAGTCACCTACATATTTATTCACGCTAACACCGCCGGGAGACATGGAGGGCGATCCGAGCTTGGTCTTCGTCTGTCCCTCGAACTGGGGCTCTTCCACATTGATGGCGATGGCGGCAACGATACCGTTGCGGATGTCGGCATACTCCTGGTTCTTGTTGTAGAACTCTTTGATGGTGCGGGCGATGTGCTCTTTGAGCGCGCTCTGGTGCGTTCCGCCCTGGGTGGTATGCTGGCCGTTGACGAAGGAATAATATTCTTCGCCGTATTGGTTGGTATGTGTAAAGGCTATCTCAATATCCTCTCCTTTCAGATGGATGATGTTGTATAAGCCCTGTGCGGTCATGTTGTCGTTCAGCAAATCTTCCAGACCGTGGCGTGAAATGATGCGCTGACCGTTGTAGATGATGGAAAGTCCCGTGTTCAGGTACGTATAATTACGCAGCAACATTTCCACGAAATTGGCTTGGAAGGAATAGTTCAGGAACAACGTGCTGTCCGGTTCGAAGAAGATGTAGGTTCCGCTTTCTTCGTCGCAGCTTTCCGTGACGTCGCTTTGGAGATTGCCTTTCTCGAAAATGGCAATACGGACTTTACCTTCACGGTAACTGCGTACTTCAAAACGGCTGCTCAGCGCGTTCACGGCTTTGATACCCACACCGTTCAGTCCGACGCTCTTCTTGAAAGCCTTGCTGTCGTACTTACCTCCGGTATTGAGTTTGCTCACCGCTTCAATCAGCTTTCCTTGCGGAATGCCACGACCGTAGTCGCGCACGCTGACGCGGAGATTCTCCTCAATGTTTATCTCAATCCGTTTACCCGCACCCATTTTGAATTCATCGATGCTGTTGTCCATTACCTCTTTCAGCAATACATAGATACCGTCGTCGTTTTGCGTACCGTCGCCCAGACGACCGATATACATGCCCGAACGGACACGGATGTGCTCCATGTCGTCAAGATGACGAATGTTGTCTTCCGTATATTCTACATTGCCTTCGGGCATCAGTCCGTTGATTTCTTCCATAAGTTTAATATAGTGTTTAGTGATTGGTGATTAGTGATTAGTGCCATGCGGCGTGATAGTTAACCACTAATCACTAACCGTTAATCACTAATGATTAATCTCCTTAATGAACGCCCTGCGCCGTTTATGCTGTTCGGTCTTGAAGTACTCCCATTGCGCTTGTACCTTGCCGTTCATTTCCAGTTCAGGGTTGCTCTCTGCAAATATAAAACCTAATTTTTGATAAACCGGAATTAAATCGGAAAATAACAATGCGTTAACACCTTTGTTCTGGTACTCCGGCTTCACGGCTACGAGCAATAAATCCAACATCTTGGCACGTCGTTTCATGAACAGTGCTTTCAGCAGATAATACCATCCGAAAGGCAATAACCGTCCGTGGGCTTTCTGTAAAGCTTCGGACAGGGATGGCATGGAAATACCTACGGCAATCAGTTGGTCGTCGGCATCCGTGATAAGTGTCACCATGCGGAGGTCCACGATGGGGAGGTACATCTTCACGTATTGGTCAATCTGCCGTTGCGACAGGGCCGAATAGCCGAACAGGGGTTTATACGCTTCGTTCATCAGTTCAAAGATGGCCTGTCCGTATTCGCGGGCAATCTTCTTGGCTGATGTATATTTCTTTATCTTGAGGTTATATTTTCGTTGGATAAGGTCGGAGATACGCTTGTGCTTGTCCGGTATGGCATCCGGAATGTAGATTTTGAATTCCACCCAGTCGGCATCCTTCTCGAAACCCATGCGCTCCATGTGCTGCGGATAGTAAGGATAGTTATAGGTGGTTGCCATGGTGCTGAGTTGGTCGTAACCTTCAACGAGCATACCCTCTGCGTCGAAGTCGGTGAAGCCCAGCGGACCTTGTATGTGAGTCATTCCACGCTCTTTTCCCCATTCTTCCACGGTGCGGATAAGGGTGTCGGCAACTTCCGGGTCATCGATAAAGTCAATCCAGCCGAAGCGGACATTCTTCTTTTCCCAAGTCTGGTTGGCTTTGTGGTTGATGATAGCGGCTACACGTCCTACTATCTGGTTGTCCTTGTAAGCCAAGAAATACTCTGCCTCGCAGAATTCGAATGCCGCATTCTTCTTTTTGCTGAACGTGTTGAGCATATCGTCGTAAAGGTCGGGGACGGAGTAAGGGTTGCCTTTGTATAGCCGGTAATTGAAGCGGATGAACCGTTTCAACTCTTTAGTTGTGGAAACTTTTTTGATTGTTATTGCCATAATTTTATGTCTAATGAGGTGGCAAAGATACATGATAATCTTTAAAATACCACGCGCCGGAGATAAAAACTAATTGTAAATAAGTACCACTGTGTAAGCTATGTAACAAAGTATCAGTAGGCTGCCTTCGATGCGTGTGATAGTCCGCTTGGCAAAGAACAACCCGAATATCCATAGCAGGATACTTGAGCCTACCAGTACCAGCAGGTCCAGATTGGTGATACCTGTCAGATGCAACGGGGTGATAGAAGCGCTGCATCCCAGCACAAAGAATATGTTGAAAAGGTTGCTTCCGATTACGTTTCCGATGGCAATTTCCGGATTCTTCTTCAGGGCAGCTACGATGGAAGTGGCAAGTTCGGGCAGAGACGTACCGCCTGCCACGAGTGTCAGTCCGATGACGGATTCACTTACTCCCAGGCTGCGGGCAATGCCGCTGGCACCGTCCACAAAGAAACTGCCGCCGGCAATCAGCGCACCCAGTCCTCCTATTATATATAGTGTGGAGCGCCACATGGGCATTTGCTTGATTTCTTCCTCCTCTTCTCCTTCTTTTTTCCCTTGATAGGCGATGGCAAAGGTATATCCTAGGAAGATGACGAAGAAGCAAAGCAGAAGCAGTCCGTCCGTGGTGCTGAGTATGTTTTCCTGGCTATGGTCCAGTAGCACATCGTTGGCACAAATCAGCAGTACGATGGATGAGAGGATGCAGAGAGGAATTTCCTTGCGCAACGTATTCTTGGAAATGACGATAGGGGCGAATAGCGCCGTGCAACCCACAATCATCAGCGTGTTGAATATATTGCTGCCCACCACGTTTCCTATGGCGATGTCCGCACTTCCTTTCAGGGCGGAAGACACGCTGACCGTCAGTTCCGGAGCGGAAGTTCCGAAAGCAACGATGGTAAGTCCGATGACGATGGACGGAATATGAAAACGTTTGGCAACGGATGCAGCTCCGTCCGTTAGCCCGTTGGCGCCTAAAAGGATGAGGAGAAGACCTCCGATAAGAAAGAGAATATCCATAAAAATACTGATTTGGGTGCAAATATAATTAATTCCTTTCATGAAAAGTGAAAAACATTCCGTATGTTTGGCGCGTTAATTAAACTTAAGGACTAAAGTTACCTGTTAGAAGGCTCTTATATGAAAAGAATTAGCGCAATATGCATCTGTCTGTTGCTTTTGCCCGTGTGTGGGGCATCTGCCCAGTTGGTAGAGAAGGTAATGGATATTTTTAATGAAGATTCGTTGGGAGCGGTTGCGCCGCTCAGAGCAGATACTGATTCAGTGTATAAGTTGAAGATACGGCAGGAGTTGGAAGCTGCGCGGCTGAATGAAGCCAATCTCAGGATGGAAATTGAGCAGATGAAGCTGAAGTATGATGCTGCGGACTCCCTCAAGCTGACACAGCAACGCCAGTGCATTGATTCACTCCGGAGAGTGACTCCGGGTGTTCCTGTGGTGGTGGAAGGCGACACGTTGTATTACTTGTTTGCCAAGCGGGGCGGACATTCTCCCCAGCAACGTGCCGAGATGAACGCGGCAGCCATTACGGAACTGGGCAAGCTGTTTAATTTGCAGCCGGATTCGGTATATGTAGAGAGTAGCGACATCGTTACCGACCTGATGTATGGAAACAAGGTGCTTACATCCTTTACCGACCAGGACGGACTGTGGGAAGGTTGCACGCGCGATGAGCTGGCAGCCTCCAAGCGGAAAGTGGTAGTGGACAAGCTCAAGGTGATGAAAGAAGAACATAGCTTGTGGCAGCTTGGCAAGCGGATTCTCTACTTTATTCTTGTAATTGTGGGACAGTACTTACTGTTCAAACTTACCATCTGGCTTTTCAATAAACTGAAAGTCCGCATCCAGCGACTGAAAGATACCAAACTGAAATCTATTTCCATTCAAGATTATGAGTTGCTGGATACGCAGAAGCAAGTCAACCTGTTGGTTTTCCTGGCCAACTTGTTGCGGTATGCCGTCATGCTGCTTCAGTTGATACTGACGGTTCCGTTGCTTTTCTCCATATTCCCCCAGACCAAGAATCTTGCCTATAAGTTATTCTCGTATATATGGGACCCGGTAAAGAGCATCTTTCTGGGCATAGTGGAGTATATCCCTAACCTGTTTACCATCTTTGTCATCTGGCTTGCCGTGAAATATCTGGTGCGGCTGGTGCATTACCTTGCCAATGAGATACAGTCGGAGCGGTTGAAAATCGGAGGATTCTATGCCGATTGGGCCATGCCTACGTTCCACATTGTGCGCTTCCTGCTTTATGCGTTTATGGTTGCGATGATTTATCCCTATCTGCCGGGCTCCAAGTCGGGTGTTTTCCAAGGGATATCGGTCTTTGTCGGCTTGATTGTTTCGCTGGGTTCGAGTACGGTTATCGGGAATATCATAGCGGGATTGGTGATTACGTATATGCGTCCGTTCAAGTTGGGCGACCGCATCAAGCTGAATGACACTACGGGCAATGTAATAGAAAAGACTCCGTTGGTGACGCGCATCCGTACACCGAAGAATGAAGTGGTGACCATTCCGAACTCTTTCATCATGTCTTCTCATACGGTGAATTTCAGTCAGTCGGCACGCGATTACGGGTTGATTATTCATTCCGAGATAAGTGTAGGCTATGATATTCCTTGGCGGAAGACACACCAGTTGCTGGTGGAGGCTGCGCTGAATACGCCCGGTGTAGTGGACGACCCGCGCCCGTTTGTACTGGAAACGTCTCTACAGGATTATTATCCGGTTTATCAGGTGAATGCTTATATAAAGGATGCCAACCAGTTGGCGCAGGTTTACTCCGACCTGCACCAGAATATTCAGGACCGCTTCAATGAAGAGGGTATCGAGATTATGTCGCCGCACTACATCGCTACGCGCGACGGTAGTGAGACGACGA
>CAMTFK010000134.1 GCA_947071285.1 uncultured Bacteroides sp.
GACAACAAAGGGGTTTATTAAGTGATTAGTGTTAAGTGATTAGTGATTAGCAGACTGCGCAATGCTTATCACTAATCACTTAACACTAATCACTTAATAACTTTTGATTTAAATCAAATCTTTTATACCTTTGTGCCCGGAAACGAGTTACAAATACCAGCGAACAATTATGGATATACTATTAAGAGAAACAGTCAATGCCACTGTTAACTCCCGTTATCCGGGCATGGCACCTGAAGGTAGAAAACTGATAGAAGAAATTCTGGTCCGCAAAGAGCTGGAAAAGGGCGAACTCCTATTCAAAGAAGGACAAGTCTGTCATCATATAGCCTTTGTAGGCAAAGGCATGATGCGTCAGTTTTATTACAAAAACGGCAAAGACGTCACCGAACACTTTTCTTACGAAGGTTGCATCATTATCTGCATCGAGAGCACCCTGAAGCAAGAACCTACCCGCCTGATGGCAGAAGCACTGGAACCTTGCACAGTCTACCTCCTCCCCTACGACAAATTCATGAGCTTGACCGAAATCTCCTGGGAAATCAATATGTTCTATCGCAAGATACTGGAGTATTCGCTCATTGTATCCCAGGTAAAGGCCGACTCCTGGCGGTTTGAAACAGCACGCGAACGCTATAATATGCTGATGCATACCCATCCGGAAGTCATCAAGCGGGCGCCATTGTCACATATCGCATCTTATTTGCTGATGACACCCGAAACCCTCAGCCGCGTACGCGCAGGGATATTGTAGAAAATAGAAAAAACATTTAAAATACATGTAACCGTGCAAATAAAGTTATATATTTGTATTGATGGAGAGGAAGACACACGTATTGCTACTGAAAATAATGTTGATATTCGCACTTACACTGGCCGGATGCCAGGCAAGTTCTGACAAAGAAACGCCATCGGTGCAACTGCCGCAAGCATTGTTCCGGGATGGAGACATTGCTTTCAGAAGAGGAACAGGAATTGCCAGCAGAGTGGTATTGGCAGCAGACCGGGAAGGAAATTATTCGCACACCGGCATCCTCAAGAAGCAGAAAGGGAAATGGTACGTGATACATGCCGTGCCCGGCGAACCGGACTTCAAGGATGACCCCGACCGTGTAAAGATGGAACCCATAGAGACATTTTTCAAGAAGAGAAAAGTCGTTAACGGAGCAATTATGCGTGTGCAGGAGGATTCCATAGCTGCATGCCGGGCGGCGATTCATGCTGAGCACCTTTACAATGCACGTGTACTATTCGACCATGATTATGACCTGGCAGATACCACCAAAATGTATTGCACGGAATTTATCGATTTCGTATACAAGAAGGAAGGAATAGATTTGCCCGAAGGACGTATCAGCCACGTGAATATTCCCGGATTCAGAGGAGATTATCTCCTACCTAATGATATTGCACAGAGCAAGCGCCTCTGTTTGATATACTATTTTTAAGTACACATTAATCACTTTAAAAAAAAGCGTATGAAAAAAGTATTTTATTTTAGTCTGATGGTGATGACTATGTTTGTGATGGCAGCTTGCTCCTCTTCAAGTGGTCCGGGAGATTCGATGAAGAAGTATTGCAACGATCTTATCAAAGGTAACTATGAGAAGTTTGTAGACGGCATTGCTTTAGGTGAAAACGTAACAAGCGATGAGCTGAAAAAGCAAAAGGACGGACTCGTTGCCATGATGAGGGATAAAGTCTCCAAAGAATATGAAAAGATGGGCGGACTGAAAAGCATAGAGATTCTGTCGGAAGAAATTTCGGAGGATGGAAATACAGCAACCGTAAAGATAAAACAAACCTACGGAAACGGAGAAACGCAAGAGGGTACACAATCGATGGTGAAAAGAGATGGTAAATGGCTGATGTCAATAGATAAGTAAGCTTTTCATCTCAGTATAAGCAACCGGGCGGTTCGGTCAGGAAAGAGGTTTCCGACCAGACCGCCCGGCTTTTATTTCATTTAATAGAGTTCGCTCTGTCCGACTTCTGTGAAAAGTCTGGCAAGTTTCTCTATCACCGGTTTCACGTAGCGTTCACCTTTCTCAGCTGAAGCTTTCTTAGGGTTCCCCACTCCACTATCCACAGTAGCTTTATCCCAATGGCGCGGTGCCCATCCCACCTTTTCGTTCAGGGAAGGAATGGCAAAAGGCTTGGAATCTCCGTCTCCCGCTTCATTCAGGTTTACCAGTTCCGGGTGATAATACATCATCACGGATGTTTCCTGCTCACCGGCATGGTCGTCTATCTCCGCCTCAAAATACCCTTTAGTGGGAACAAGGCTGAACCAGTCAGAAGCAATAATCATGAAATCGGGGTAGGTAAAGGCAAGGTCGCGTATCATACCTTTGAAGTTATTGCCACCATGTCCGCTGATAATAATCAGCTTGCGCATTCCTTGAGCATAGAGGGAAGCAACGATATCCTCCAGAATGGCTTGTTGGGTGGAGTAGCGGGTATGTATGCAGAAAGGAAGTTCACGTTGTCCGGGATTGTGTGCACCAAAACCTACAGGCGGCATCACCATACAGCGGACACCGGAACGCTCCAGTGCTAATGTGGCGGCATCCACAGCAATGTCGTGGGGCAAAATACAATCAGTGAGATACGGAAGATGTAGATTATGGGGCTCAGTCGCCCCCCAAGGCAGTATGACAACATCATACTTCACGTCCTTCACTTTTCCATAGCAGGAAACAGTAAGGTCAATTTCTCTTTTTTCCATGTTTTATTTATTTTGGGGGTATATTTCAAATACTAAATATTAGGTATTAAGGCTGCGCTACCACACTGCAAAATTAATATTTAATAGTTAATAATTAATAGTAAACGCTTATTGCTTACGGTATTCTTTCGGAGACATTCCGGTATGGTGCTTAAAATATTTGCCAAAGAAGGATTGATTGGCAAAATGAAGTTCATCGGATATTTCCTGGATACTCATCTCGGAAGATTTCAGCAAAGCTTTGGCTTCCAGAATCACGAGGCTGTCTATCCATTCTCCGGCTGTCTTGCCGCTGACTTCTTTCACGGCAGTAGAGAGATGTTTGGCGGTCAGGAACATCTTGTCGGCATAATAGGCAACACTGCGTTCCACTTTATACGATTCGGAGATGGCACGGATGAAACGCTCGAAAAGGTCTTCTTTCCGGGTTTTCGTCTTCCGCACTGCCGGTTCATTTCCCTGATAGATGCCATATATCTCATAGAACAGAGAAAGGATCAATCCTTGGGTAATTTCTTTACGGAAAGGATTATCCTTCAATTTCACTTTCTTTTGGAGAAAAGAGTAGTATTCCTGCACGGCTTCCATTTCCTCCTGCTTGAGGCGAACACAAGGCTGTTCCTTAATCATAAAGAACAAAGGGAACAACTGTTGTACTGTAGGGAGTACATCGTCAATGAACTGGCCGGAAACTACAATGAAAACACCGGTAAAATCGTCCGAACGTTCCACTTGCTGCAAAATCTGTTCAGGTAGGGTGACCACAAGAACGCCTTCGGTAAGTTCATGCTCTTTCAGGTTGATGCGTATCCGGCAGTGCCCTTTCAGGCAAAGTGTCAGGCAAGACGCATTCAGGCGCGTAGGGTAACCGAACAAAGGGATGTCTCCTATATTATCGAATATGGCAAAATCATTTCCTATAAAATCCATTGCCGGAAAGCGGCGAATAGTTGCGATGTCTACGTTCTTTATATTTTTCATCTCCCTTTCTTATTTCTGTGGCAAACATAAGCAATATTTCCTTGAAAACCGTCCGAATTATCCTAAAAAAAAGAAAAAGGGAACATTTACCATAAGAAAGGGCTTATGAAAATATGCTCTTGCAATAAATTCATAAGCCCTTGCAATAATTTTGTAAGCCCTTGCAATATTAAATTTAGACCTTAAACTAATTCATTATCTTGAAACCGATAAAGAAGGTACGGGGTTGTGTCGGTCCGTAGAAGTAACCGGAATCACGAAACTCGCCTTTATCAAGGTCTTTCTGGAAACTATTGAAGATGTTCTGCACGCCGGCATTGAGTTGCAACTTGATGTGGTCGTGCAGAACAAACGTATAATTGAGTTTCAGATTGAGGTCGAAGAAGTCAGGGGTATTCTCCATGCGGTCTTTCTCAATGTTGCAGAAAGCTCCTTCCGGCGCATCTACCGGCGCGTAGTGGGGAACAATCATCTTGCCGGTATAGATGCCGGACAAAGAGAAGTCGAAGTTCTTCAACGGTGCGGAAGAGAAGGTGAAATAACCGTAGTAATCCGGGGTACGCATCATGCGCTTGGTGGTCAGTTCTTCATCGTCTACTTCCGTCCATACTTCTGCCTCCGTATAGCGGCTACGTTGCGCCGTGAAACCTAACTGAAACTGCGCCTCCTTGCCATGGGCGATTTTAGCATCCAGATTGAGACCATATACACGCGCACCACTACCGTTACGACGCTCTTTTATCTTGTCTCCATTCTCATCTTTTCCGATGTCCTCTAATACGAACACATGACGCAGGTCGGTGTAGAAACCTTCCAACAAGATGTTTGCCTGCCAATGTCCCAGACGTGTACTCCAGTCCACAGAACCGCTGTAACTGTTGGAACGTTCTTCACGCAGATTGTCAGCCAGTTTAATCTGAACACCTTCGCCACCTACAGCCGTCACGTGCAAATCTTCGTCATAAGCTTGCGGTGCGCGGAAACCGGTGGAGTACGTCAGACGTGCCTGAAAATCTTCCGTAGGTTTGTAAAGGAAGTTGATACGGGGACTGAAAATCAGCTTGTCAATCAAGTTATGCTTATCCAGACGTGCCCCAACCAACATGGTAAGCTGGCGCATTTTCCATTCATTTTGGACAAAAGCGCTGGCTATGCGTACATCTTGTTTCATATCACGGTGATAACCGGTCATGACATCATGCAAAGAGTTATTCTGGTATTCCAGTCCACCGGTAAAGGTGGCAGGGGCGAAGAAACAGTTGTTCATATTGCCGACATACATACCACCGGCAACCCAGGTCAGGTCATCGGTCTTGCCATAGGCATTCATGTCTTGCTGGGCACCATAATAGCTGTTTCTGTCTGTGTGCTGAAGAGAACCATAGAGAGAAATCTTATGTTTATACTCACGCCAGAACAGGTCGTAGCTGACACCACCACTATTGATGATGTGCTTGGTCTGTTCTGTGATGTCCGACTCATGGGGCTGAAGATCAAACTTATTACCGCCACGGCGAAACTCATTGGTGGTGTGATACTCGAGATTAATACGGCTGAAATGCGTAGGACGGTAGTAGGCACGGAAGCCGAAAGTATTCATGTTAAGTTTGCCAAGTTCGGAGAAACCGTCACCATCACGATCGTAAGGATTGCGATTGCGGTAGCTTTCATACAAGGCGATGCCATAGGAGTTATCTTTTGCCACCAGAGAGACGTTACCGCCCATATATTGTTCCCATGACTGCCCGTCCATACAAGAGAGCATGCTCGATACTTGGAAAGAGTTGCTGATGGGGTCTTTAGTGATAATATTGATAGTGCCGCCCACCGCATTCGCCCCAAACAGAGCAGAACCACCGCCACGCACCACTTCTACCCGCTCTATCATATTCACAGGCATCTGTTCCAAACCATACACACCGCTAAGGGCACTGATGATAGGACGGCTATTAATCAAAATCTGAGAATACGGACCTTCCAAACCATTGATACGTACTTGCGGGAAGCCACAGTTCTGGCAGTTATTCTCTACACGCAGACCGGACTGGTAATTCAGTGTTTTCGCAAGGTCGGTGGAGTTCACCATCTCAAAGAGCTTGGCACTCATCACGTTGACAACTACCGGGGCTTCTTTCCGGCTCACCTCGTTGCGGTTGGCAGACACTACCACTTCATCGGTCATGAAGCTCTCTTCAGCCATCGGGAAGTGTACGACTGCGGTGAAATCCTTGCTGACAGTCACTTCTTTTTCTTGTGTTTTATATCCCACAGCCGATACGCGAAGTGTATATTTCCCTGCGGGAAGCTTGCGGAATTCAAACTGACCTTCTTCATTAGAGACTGTTCCCTGACCGTTTTCTTTGATTAATATAGTTGCATAAGGTATGTTTTCTTCGGTTCCTTTCACTATCACGTGGCCGGAAATCATGTTGCCTTCCTTTATAGGATTCACGGCATAGAGGCTGATGCAAGCCACCGCAAGCACCAGCACAAGTATATGTTTTTTCATTAATTTGCGCTCAAAAATGTATTAATTGAAATAATAAGCGAAGCTTTGCAGTAGTTAGTAGCAAGTAGTTAGTAGTTAGTAGAATAGTCCCGTTTATAAAAACGGTTATAATCCGGACTATCTTCTACTTACTACTTACTACTAACTACTTGCTACTAACTACTAACTACTTATCGTGCTTCGCACGATAATTTACGCCGCGAGCGCCGGCGGAGCACGAAGAGATACTGTCTGTTTTAACTCTCCCTTCACTAAGGGAGTCAGTCGTTCGGCTTCCAGCACAGCCAGAAGTGCCCTCATAGGATGTAATTCCTGATATACATCAACCTCCGGAGCTTGGAAAGTTGACAAACGACCTATAACGAGAAGTTCGGATTTGGAGTGAGTATGCTTACCATGAAAAGGGTGGGAATGCGTAATAATCACTCCATTGACGTAATGAACATGGGTAAATGCTGTAATACTTGCCTGATATGCCACAAACAGCACCAACAAGCATACAGCTCCTATGATTCTTTTTACCTCTTTGTTCACGTTTCTACAGTACTATTAAAAATTGCGACTGCAAAGATAGCGATTATTTTTCCACTTTTCCAAACAAGTACTCATAATCACGTTTAGCGGCAGGCACAGTCCACTCTTCAGGAACAAACTTCCACTGTCCCAACGCATGTGGCTCAATCACACCCTTCTTCTCAATGTATTGCATCAGATAATAACGCAAATCCTTATCCGTAGAGAACAGGATGCGGTCTTTCAATTCATCTTGAGAAATACCGGCTCCTTTAGTCAATAATTCTCCTCCACCATTACCACGATACGAATTCAATGCCACTTTATACATCTTGTCCATAGAGAAAGGAGTGCCATCCGCCATACTGATGATAGTCACCTTTTCCTTGTTAGGCTTCGTCACATCCACCGCGTAAATGATTCCGGCAGCCGAATCGAAGTTAAAGCTGAAGTTCTGGAATGAAGCTCGGTCGTTCGCCCCGTCACGGCGTTTCTTACGTAGTAACAGTAAATGGTCGTCCGGAGATTTCATCTGGTTTGTCCATAGACTGTATGACATTTCCAAAGCATCTTTCACCTCCTTGCCAGACAACTCCATTGTATATAGCATATTCTCATACTTATACAGATTGAACATATCACTCACAAAAACATCTCCTTTGCTAATCTCCGTATCGTATGACAGAGGAGCGGAAAGAGATATTTCAGCGCCGGTGATTTCGAGCTGTAACGTATGAATCAGGTCAATGAAAGCCGATGAACCGAAATAAGCAGGACGCGTAGAAATCGTTTCAGTGAAGCAGCCTATCTTCTTGGATACAAAGTCCTGAACAGCATCGAACTGAGGAGCAAAATGTTTTATGAAATCTTCGCTCACACCATAGTCCTTTGTTTCCGTCAACGCTCCGTGAATCTGTTTATCTATCACTTTTCCATCACGCAGTTTCAAGGTGACATCCGCATTTGCCACAACAATTCCCTTACTTGCCGGGTCCATAATCAATACAGAGTCCCCCGCTATGTTTTTAATCTTTTTCAATTCACGGGCATGGTCGTGTCCCATCAATATAATATCAAATCCGGGAACATTGCGAGCCACTTCCACAGAAGCATTCTCACGATATTTACCTCCCATCAACTGCGCCTCCTGTCCGGCATGGAAAATGCCGATTACCAAGTCAGGATTCTCCTTTTCACGAATAATCTTCATCCATTTGCGGGCGGTTTCCTCCATATCATCAAAGCGCAAACCCTTCCACAGGTTTTCCGACAACCATACGGGGATAGCAGGAGTAATCATACCCAGAACCACAATCTTTATGCCATCACGTTCCAATACTTCATAAGGTTTGAAATGCGTCTTTCCCGTAGTCGTATCGATGATGTTGGCACCCAGAACCGGAAATTTGCAATCACCCGCCCAACGGTCGAACACAGCACGTCCGGTTTCCACATCATGGTTTCCCATATTGCCGGTGCTGTATCCCATGAAGTTCAGCGTCTCGGCCGCCAAATGCGGAGAAACAGTATCTATATAATTGTAATAATAAGCACAAGGCTGACCTTGCAGGATGTCTCCATTATCCAGAAGCAACAGATTATCCTTATAAACCTCGCGCTCCTTCTGCACAAGAGCATACACACGCGCCAAACTTCCCTCTGCTTCATGACGCAGTATAAAGTCATAAGGGTAATAGTTCCCATGTATATCGCTGGTTTCTATAATTTTCAGCTTAACAATCTTGTCCTGAGCCGACAAAGCTCCTATCAGAAAGAATATACATCCTAAAAAAAAGTAAGCTCTCTTCATAGTAATAAATTATTTCTTTGGTTGTTCTATATCTAATGGGTGCGTAAACACAAATCTGGCTCCATCCGTATATCCCGGATCCACCCATATTTCTCCTCCCCATTTCTCTACCGTCAGTTTACAGATGGACAAACCCAATCCTGTGCCCTGAACATACTCATTCAGTTTTTCAAAGCGTTCAAATACAAGCTTCTGCTTCTCCAACGGAATACCCGTACCCGTATCCGATACAGAGAAAATAGCCACTCTCTTATTTTCATCTACTTCAAGCTTCAAAGTAATCTTACCGTTTCTGGTAAACTTATCGGCATTGGAAAGCAAGTTAATGATGACCTGTTGCAAACGCTGCGTATCAGTACGCATATCCATGCTTTCGCGGTCGCATTCAAAGATAAATTCATTTTCCGATTTACGAGCCTGACTGACGGAAGCCAATACACGTTGACACAGCGGCACTACATCACAATCTTCAAAAGTAAACGTAACCCGGTCAGCCTCCAGACGTGAAACATCCAATATATCATTAATCAGGCGGAGCAGCAAGTCTGAATTGGTTTTGATAATATCCACATAACCTTGCTGTTCATCTTCCGAGCTTCCACCCGAAGCCAGCACATCCGAAAAACCAACAATTGCATTCAGCGGCGTACGTATCTCATGACTCATATTGGCAAGGAAAGCACTCTTCAGGCGACTGGACTCTTCTGCACGGTCTTTGGCTTCCCTCAAAGCACTCTCGGAATCTTCCAGTTCATCTTTTAGCTTCTTAGTGTGGTAGTAGAAGTATAACGAGACGAACAATCCTGTCAGCAGCACAACCAAGATAGTGCCCACCGTCCAGATGTGATATTTATATTGCTCATAGAATGACGGATTTTCATTCACCATCTCTATCGGCTGATGAATGAAAGACAAATCCAACTTCTTTTCTTTCACAATCTTGCTGTCCATCATCACTTTGTTCGGGATCACTTCCACCTCTACCCTATCACTGTCGGGTCCTTGCAACAAGCGGACAGCCTGATGCGCCATATCCTTGCCCAATGGCCGATAAGCAGGATTAATGCCCCCCACAGCCCAGTAACCGATGCCAACAGAAGTAATGGAGAACGTGGGTATATCACCGGCAGCCTCCATCATCGTATAAGTAGCATTCCGCATAAAATACCCGTCATACATATCTACCCGCCACGTACCCAGCAACACAGCCGTATTTGGAGGCAGCTCATGCAACTTGTCACTTATCGTATAAATCGTATTTGTCCGTCCATCCAGCAGAATCAGGTTCAGTTCCGGGTGTTTCTTCATTTCTGCCACCACGTGTGCCTGCAAAGAGACACCTCCATAACTATTATCAGAAATAAAAGCAATATTCCTGGTATCCGGATATAGTTTCTTTATCAGATTGATGTTGGCTTCCACATCATATTCGTAAACAAAGCCAGCCTTAATCGGGGAATTAGTATAGTCATCAAAAAAGTCCACCGCATCAGGCATCCATGTTTTCAGGTCGACAGAATCATCCGGAAGAATGATAGCATTGCGGCTTGCCAGTGCAGTCAGCACCGGAATATTTCCCCGGACAGAGTCTTCTTGCGACAAATAGGCCGCCCAGGCTTCCTGACCAATTAATACAAGTAATACGGGAGCACGTTTTCCTTGATATTTATCTAATATCTCCTTCATTTTGGATTTCCACAGAGGAGACTCTGAAAAACTCTTGCAGTTCATATTTTCCAGAGCTATCGGAGCTTTTCCGCCCAGACGCTCAAATTCTTCCATAAAATCGTAGATATTTCCGGAAGTCTGGCGTGCATCTGGATTATACGAGCTGATAATCAACACCGGGTGTTCTCCAGTTACCGCAAGGGTCGGTGATAGGCCAAAAAGGGATACCAACAGGAAAAGAAGAAAGCTATATGTAATTTTCCTAAATAAGCCCATTTAGTGAATATAGAGGTTTGTTGCGGCAAATATACAACAAAGTTATAAGGATAGAAAAAAAGTTGTTGAAATTAAAACTAAAATTTATGAAGTGAGAGACTTTCATCCTATCCATCTAAAGTTTTTTTCAAAACACAAGAAAATAAATTAGTAAAACTAAGTTTTTGAAAAAACAATTCTATATCTTTGACTTTATAAATTGAATTCGTTATATTTTAACTACAAAAGCGCTTAAAAGATTTCTTTTACAATTCCTGCGTTTTTATACATTTATATCCAGTTGGGGAGTTGCTGGAATTAATACTACAGCCCTATGAACGAAAATTATTCTGAAAGTGCAACAGGAGCGGATGATTTAAAAGATGAGCTTATAATCACAACGCAAGGTAAAAAAGATGTTGATTACACTTATGACGAAATCAGCCGAACCCTTACTATTAAGAACGACCTGCCAATTAGTCTTTCGGGATTTGCCGTATCCCCAATCAACATTCTTATTGATGGCAAACCTAATTTAAGATTTGTCCTAAATGAACTAACTACCAAAGTAACAAATGACAGTGTGATAAAAGGTGAACTCATTCTTACTACCAAAGGAACAGAAGGCATCGACTACACGTATGATGAAGAAAGAAGCCGCTTAGACATTATCAGTGACACTCCCATTAATATTGGTGGTTTTACGACCCACCCTGTAGCAATCATAGTTAATGGTCCTAAAAACGCCAACATTACGCTCAACAATTTAAGTACGGCAGAGAATTCAACCTTTGAGATAATAAAGGAGAGCAAAGCAACTATCACTGTCGGAGGAGAGAACGAACTAAACAGAGGAGGTTATAGCACAGGAAGAGGAAATGGCCTATGTGTATGGGGAGAAGTCGTTTTGGAAGGAATCGGAATCTTAAAAATACAGGCTGGAACCACTTGTGCAGGTATTGGAGGACGAGAAGGTAGTGCTGGCCGCATTACAATTAACGGTGGTAGAATAACAGCGTACGGTGGTTGGCGTGCAGCAGATATAGGAGCTGGAGGAACTGCATACAATGGAAGTAAATATTCTGCCGGAGACATCACAATTAATGGTGGCAGTGTGGTCACATCCTGTATAGGAGGAAATGCGGATGGCTATAACAGAACTCGCCAGGGGACTCTTAAATTTAACGGCAATGCTGTGCTTCATGTCGATACAATAGCTGTAGGTTCTGAAGAGAAAACCAGTGGTGTGTTCTTCATGGAGAAATCAGGTCTTGTCTACGGTTCTCCAACCGTTGAAGTAGATTGGGAAATATTTAAGGACGAAATATTAACTATCGAAGAAGATAAAGTACTAACAATAAAAAAAGATACTACATTAACTATTGACGGAAAGCTACTTATCAAAGGCAAACTAGTGAATAATGGAACTATCAAAAAGAATGGAACAATAGAGTTTACTGAAACCGGAAGCATTGGAGGTGCAGGTCGTATAGCTGTCTCTTATACACATCTGACGCTGCCGACGAAGAGGATAGTG
>CAMTFK010000135.1 GCA_947071285.1 uncultured Bacteroides sp.
TGACTGCAAATGAAATCCGGAACTCATTCAAGAGTTTCTTCGAGAGCAAAGGCCACCAAATCGTGCCTTCGGCTCCTATGGTAATTAAAGATGACCCTACACTGATGTTTACCAATGCGGGGATGAACCAGTTCAAAGATATTATTTTGGGCAACCACCCGGCGAAATATAAAAGAGTAGCGGACTCACAGAAGTGCCTGCGCGTAAGCGGAAAACATAATGACTTGGAAGAAGTAGGACACGACACCTATCACCACACCATGTTCGAAATGTTGGGTAACTGGTCATTTGGCGACTACTTCAAGAAAGAAGCTATTGACTGGGCATGGGAGTATCTGGTGGAAGTGCTGAAAATAGACCCCAAGAACCTTTATGCTACTGTTTTCGAAGGCAGCCCCGAAGAAGGACTGGAACGCGACAACGAAGCTGCTTCCTTTTGGGAACAATACCTTCCGAAGGATCATATCCTCAACGGAAACAAGCATGACAACTTTTGGGAAATGGGTGACACTGGTCCGTGTGGCCCGTGTTCCGAGATACATATAGACTCACGTCCGGAAGAAGAGAAAGCAAAAGTTCCCGGCAATCAATTGGTGAACAAAGATCATCCGCAGGTTATCGAAATCTGGAACCTCGTATTCATGCAGTTCAACCGCAAAGCCGACGGCAGTTTGGAAGGACTTCCCGCCAAAGTAATCGACACCGGTATGGGCTTTGAACGCTTGGTACGCACACTGCAAGAGAAAACATCCAACTATGATACGGATGTATTCCAGCCGATACTGAAGGCTATCGCCGAGATGGCAGGCACTACTTATGGCAAGGATAATCAGCAGGACATTGCTATGCGCGTAATTGCCGACCACATCCGCACAATTGCATTCTCCATCACAGACGGCCAGTTGCCCTCTAATGCAAAGGCCGGATATGTTATCCGCCGTATTCTTCGCCGTGCCGTTCGTTACGGATATACATTCCTGGGACAGCGACAAGCATTCATGTATAAACTGCTTCCCGTTCTGATTGAGAACATGGGTGAGGCTTATCCGGAACTGAATGCACAGAAAGACCTTATCAGCAAAGTTATCAAGGAAGAAGAAGACTCTTTCCTCCGCACACTGGAAACCGGTATCCGCCTGCTGGATAAGACGATGGCTGACGCCAAAGCTGCCGGAAAAACAGAAATCAGCGGTAAAGACGCCTTTACTTTATATGATACTTTCGGTTTCCCGCTCGACTTGACAGAGCTGATTCTCCGCGAGAACGGCATGACTGCCGACATCAAAGAGTTCGATGCTGAAATGCAACAACAGAAACAGCGTGCCCGCAATGCCGCCGCTATTGAAACCGGTGATTGGATTACGCTGAAAGAAGGAACAACCGAATTCGTTGGCTACGACTATACGGAATATGAAACAAGTATCCTCCGCTACCGTCAGGTGAAACAGAAAAACCAGACGTTGTATCAGATTGTACTGGACTACACCCCGTTCTATGCTGAAAGTGGTGGCCAGGTAGGTGATACCGGTGCACTTGTCAGCGAATTCGAAACAATTGAAGTGATTGATACCAAGAAGGAAAACAACCTTCCGATACACATCACCAAAAAGTTGCCCGAACATCCGGAAGCTCCGATGATGGCCTGCGTGAATACTGATAAACGTGCTGCCTGTGCAGCCAACCACTCGGCTACCCACTTGCTGGACTCTGCACTCCGTGAAGTGTTGGGAGAACATGTAGAGCAAAAAGGTTCTTTGGTGACTCCGGATTCACTGCGTTTCGACTTCTCTCACTTCCAGAAGGTGACAGATGAAGAAATCCGCCAAGTGGAGCACTTGGTAAATGCCAAAATCCGCGCCAACATACCTTTAAAGGAATACCGCAACATCCCCATTGAGGAAGCTAAGGAGCTGGGAGCTATCGCACTGTTCGGTGAAAAGTATGGTGACCATGTACGTGTCATCCAGTTCGGTTCATCCGTTGAATTCTGCGGTGGTATACACGTTGCCGCTACGGGAAGCATCGGCATGATAAAAATTGTCACCGAAAGTTCTGTTGCTGCCGGTGTACGCCGTATCGAAGCATACACAGGGGCACGTGTGGAAGAATTGATGGACACCATCGAAGACACCGTACGCGACCTGAAAGCACTCTTCAACAATGCTCCTGACCTGGGCGGAACTATCCGTAAGTACATTGAAGAAAATGCCGGATTGAAGAAACAGGTGGAAGACTTCATGAAGGAGAAAGAAGCTCAGATAAAGGAAAGACTGCTGAAAAACATGCAGGAAATCCACGGCATAAAGGTTATAAAGATTTGTGCTCCGATACCTGCCGAAAGCATTAAGAATATTGCCTTCCAACTGCGTGGCGAGATTACAGAAAACCTGTGCTTCGTTGCCGGAACCATCAATGAAGGAAAACCGATGCTGACAGTTATGCTGAGCGACAACCTCGTTGCAGGCGGATTGAAAGCCGGAAATCTGGTAAAGGAAGCTGCCAAGCTGATACAAGGTGGTGGCGGTGGTCAGCCTCATTTCGCAACAGCCGGTGGCAAGAATGCCGACGGACTGAATGCGGCGGTTGAGAAAGTGTTGGAACTTGCCGGAATTTAAAGACCGGACTATGTGGGCAGGCGGATAATCATTCGCCCCTACAAGTAAATATCAGGTAAAAAGCTTGACTTTGGCATACGAATATCGTATCTTTGTCAATGTAATCCTGATTTAGATTCGGGAAAATATATAATAAAGAGAAGAAGCGAATGTTTCTTCTCTTTTTTTGTATCTACTGCAAGAAATAGGGAGGACAAAGTATGTTTTGAGCGATAACCGACTTTATTCAGGGGGAAAACACACAATGTAATCACTCCAAACACACCATCTGTTTGAATAGAACAGACCATGCATTTGGGGTAAACACACCATCTGTTTGCAGAAAATAGAAACGGGAAAGCCAAAGCCCTCCCGTTCCGTTAAACATCCATAAATTCTCTCTTGACAAAAAAGGCCGGATTAGTATACCTTCTTAGTTCTTCTCTATATAATTATATTGCGACAGGCGTTCTATATGATAGACCTTACATCCCACCGGAACCTCTACCGGACAAATCTCAGTAACATCCTCCCAGAGATCCCACTGTGCACTTTCTAAAGAAGTTCTAGTGGTTTCAGGAAGAGCACCGGCACGATAAAGATGTTTCTCTTCATTATAAGTAAATAATAAACCTGCTCGTTCAGCCTCACCCTCAAGGACCGGTACTCTTTCATACTGTCCTATCATAGGAGCAATCGTAGAATCATCCGGACGGACACGCAATACTCCACCTCCCCACATTTCATATTCATCATCCGGTAATAGCTCATAACTTCCTCCTAGTTTTACGGTAAAAGTATTCACAAAAGCATTCATGATTTCAGTTTTTTGTTCTTCCGTAACTTCTCCGGTAACTACTATACCTTCTTTCACTTTATACAAAACTAACTTCATGCGCTCATCTACCGTAATCTGCAACGATGTTGAGTTACCACTACCATCCTTTACTATTATCACAACCTGCCCCTCCGTTTTAGGAGTTACCTGTATACGTTGATAACCATTTTCACTCTTTACAAAAACAGCAGTTGCTATGGAATTATCTCCATTCACTATAGAATAGTTGCCGTCACCACCATCTACACCAACAACTATACCATCCGGTTTAGTCAAGTAGAGATTTACGGAGCCAGTCAGATTATCACACGTCCCTATCTGATAAATAGGTGCATCACCCGTAAAGAAGACCATATCACGGTAATCATTCTCGCATGCAGTACCTACAAACAAGAGCGAAATCAACATTAGAATAGAGTAGATGTATTTCATTGTTTTAGCTTTTTAGTTTGATTTCATATAATGAAAATGCATGCTTCATATAATTACTGCATGGGAACTGATATTTTTTTTATTTTCAATACCTTATAGTATCTGTTCCTTCGGATAGTTCACTAAATACAAAGTGCCCGTGGCACGGGTAAAGGCCGTATACAGCCAACGGAAATAATCCGGTGTCAGGTACTCATCCGTCATATATCCCTGGTCGAGAAATACATTCTTCCATTGTCCGCCCTGGGCTTTATGGCAAGTGACGGCATAAGCATACTTCACCTGCAAAGCATTATAATGCGGGTCTGCCTTCATCTTCTTCATCCGTTCGCGCTTCATGGAAATGTCAGCGTAATCTTCGAGTACTGCATAAAACAAACGGTCATTATCCGCTTTGGGCAAAGCAGGTGCATCCGTATGCAAAGTGTCCAGCAACAAGTTGACTTCCAATTCAAAATCCCCGTAATCAGGAAAGGCAAGCAATACCTCCGCAAAACGGAAACCATACAGTTCACGTGTCCGGCGCATCCGGCGAAGAACAGCAATCTCACCATTGGCAATAAAATCCATCTCTTTACTTTTCTCTGTCCAGTAGTAATTATTCTTCGCTACCATTAACAGGTCGCCCGTATTCAGTTCATCTTCCCGCCAGAGGATTTGCGCGCGTATCCCATTATTATATATATTTGCCCGCTTGTTCGAACGGCAAACTACGATGGTTTCGTCCATCCCGTCACGGTCGTAGCAAGTGCTTAGCGTATCTATCAGTTCATCACCCGGCAGCACTTTTATATCGGCAAAACCCGATACTTTTATCTTAGGCAGACTTTCACAAGCATCCTCGGCTATGAGCTGGCGCAAACGGGTGGCATTCCACAAGATACCCGAATCCTGCACTTGACGCACCACCTGTGTCAAGTCAACTTCTATCACTTCCAGCCCGTATCCTTTCAGCGCCTCGGCAAACAAAGCAGGACTCTGTTCTTCTCCCACCGGAGGAAGCTGTGCAGTATCTCCCATCAATATCAGGCGGCATCCGGTGCCGGAATAAACAAATTGTATCAGGTCGTCGAGCAACCGCCCCGTTCCGAACACAGCACCGGACAAGCCCTCATTCGAAATCATCGAAGCCTCGTCTACAATATATAAGGTGTGTGTAGTCAAATTATCATTCACAGAGAAATTGCTCACCTCATTGGAGAAAGATTGCTGACGGTAAATCTTTTTGTGAATGGTAAATGCCGGATGCCCCGCATAAGCAGAAAATACTTTCGCCGCCCGTCCCGTAGGAGCCAACAGAATAGACTTCTGTTGCAGCTTGTCCAACGTCCGTACCAGTGCTCCCACCAGCGACGTTTTTCCCGTACCGGCGTATCCCCGCAGCACAAAAACCGCATCATTACGGGATGACAACAAGAAGGTGGCTAATGATTTTAGTACTATTTCTTGTTCAAAAGTTGGTTCATAAGGAAAATTTTCCTTAATTTGCGTTTCTAAATAGTTATTTATCATTTTTGTAATAGAAAAAAGTTACAGGAACTATCGCCATTAGAATTATTTATTTTATTTTTGCGGTACGAATATAACAACTAAAAAACATATTTATCATGAAAACAGTATTTAATGTCGTTTTAGGCTTGTGTGCAGTGGTATTGATTTACATCTGCTATACCAGCATTATGGGTCCTATTAATTTCGAAAAGGCTAAAAAGCACAGAGAGAAGGCAGTTATTGCCCGTTTAATGGACATCCGTAAAGCACAGCAGGAGTATCGTAACCTTAACCACCAACAGTACACGGCAAGTTTCGACACCCTGATTAACTTTGTTAAAAACCAGAAGTTACCTTTCATCTACAAAGAAGGTGAATTGAATGACAAGCAGTTGGAAGACGGTATGACCGAGAAAAAGGCTATCGCTATCATCAACAAAGCTAAGAAAACAGGAAAATATGATGAAGTAAAGAAAGCTGGTCTGGAAAACTTCAAGCGCGACACTCTGTGGGTTGCCGTACTGGATACTGTGTTCCCCAAAGGCTTCAATGCTGACTCTATGAGATATGTACCTTACGGTAATGGTGCACAATTCGAAATGGCTATCAAGAACGATACAGCTAAATCAGGTGCTCCTTTCTGTCTGCTCGAAGTGAAGACTCCGTATGAAACTTACCTGAACGGTCTGGATAAGCAAGAAATTGCTAATATGAAAGACGTACAAACTAAGTTGGGTAAATACTGCGGTCTGATGATTGGTAGCTTGGAAACAGCTAACAACAACGCAGGTAACTGGGAATAATCCCCCAACCTCAAAACATTGTATGATAGAAACGATTGACTTTAGTAAATCGGAACAATATACGTTATCCATCCGCCTTAGCGCGGATGGATTTTCTTTTTCTGTATTCAACCCTCTGGGTGAAGGCGAACTCTCTTTCTTTGACCGGAAAGTGGAAGAATCCCTATCCCTCACAGCCAATCTGAAACAGACTTTCCGTGAAGTAGAATGGTTGAACCATCCTTACCGCCGTGTAAACGTACTCATGGCAGACAGGCGCTTAACCCTCGTACCGCTTGAGTTCTTCGAAGACGAACAAACGGAAATGCTTTTTTATCACAATCACCCGAAGCGGGAAAATGAAGTAGTGCAGTACAACATTCTGCAGAAAAACAATGCCGTAGTGTTGTTCAGTATGGATAAAAGCGCCCGCTCCTTCTTGTGCGAACAGTATCCCGATGTGAGATTCTATTCGCAGGCAAGCTCATTCATCGAACATTTCTCCAGTAAAAGCCGTTTGGGCAACAGCCGGAAAATGTACGCCCACCTGCGGAAAAATGCTGCCGACCTGTATTGCTACGACCGCAACCGCTTGTTGCTTGCCAACTCTTTTGAATGCGGACAAACGGCAGACCGCATCTACTACCTATTATATATATGGAAGCAACTCGGCTTTGAACAGGAACGCGACGAACTGCACCTTACCGGTGACTTGTCCGACAAAGAAGTTTTGCTCAGCGAACTACGAAAATTCATCCGGCAGGTATTCGTCATGAACCCTGCCACTAACCTCGACCTACAGGCCATAACAGCATGCGAGTAATCAGTGGAATATATAAAAGCAGAAGGTTCGATGTACCCCGCACCTTCAAGGCACGTCCTACAACGGATTTTGCCAAAGAGAACCTGTTCAACGTACTTTCCAACTATCTGGATTTCGAAGACGGAGTATCTGCCCTCGACCTCTTTGCAGGGACAGGCAGCATCAGCATAGAGTTAGTGTCACGCGGTTGCGACCGGGTAATCAGTGTTGAAAAAGACCGGGACCATCACGCATTCATCTGCAAAATAATGCAGGAGGTGAAGACTGACAAATGTATCCCTATCCGTGGCGATGTATTCAAGTTCATCAAAGGGGGACGCGAACAATTCGACTTCATCTTTGCCGACCCTCCTTATGAGTTGAAAGGCCTGGAAACCATCCCCGATCTTATATTTGAGAATAACCTCCTGAAAGAAGACGGATTGTTCATACTGGAACATGGGAAGAAGGACAACTTCGAAGATCATCCGAACTTTGTGGAAAGGCGGGTTTACGGTAGCGTAAACTTCTCACTCTTTAAATTATAAAAGCGGTGCCATCAAGCGCACCACGCTCTCGGCTGCCTTTCGCCACCAAGGGCGTTTCACCCAGTTTTTAAGGAATATCTGCACGCTGTCCCGTTGGTCTTGAAGAAAGACTTCACGCATCTGCAAAGCCGTTTCGGTATCATAGATAAAGGCATTCACCTCAAAATTATGCTCGAAGCTGCGGAAATCGACATTGGTAGAACCGACAGTGGAAAGTTCATCATCCGATACCATCAGCTTGGAATGCAGGAAGCCTATCTTATAAAAATAAACCTTCACACCGGCTTGCAATACGTCTGCCAGATAAGAACAAGAGCCTAAATGCGTAAGGCGGTTATCAGCACGCAAAGGCAACATCAAGCGGACATCCACGCCCGCCAATGCCGCTGTTTGCATGGCCGCCAACACCTGTTCGGTAGGCAGAAAGTAAGGAGTCTGTATATAGAAGTATTTCTTTGCACCGGATATCGCCATACTTAATCCCTGCATAATCTCCTTCCAGGGACCGATGGGATCACTGGTTACAATCTGCACCAAGGAAGTTCCCAAAGATTCCACTTTGGGAAAGTAGCGGGAAGCACTAATCAGCGTGCGGTCTACGAAATACCAGTCGAGCAGGAAAGCTGTCTGCAAGCCATGCACCGCTTTACCCTCAAGCAGAAGATGCGTATCGCGCCAGATGCCCCATGAGAAACCTCGCATATAACGTTCCGCCAGATTCATTCCTCCGACGAAACCCACACGCCCGTCTATGACCACAATCTTACGGTGGTTACGGTAGTTCACTTTACTGGTGAACAGTGGGAAACGCACTTTCAAGAAACTACGCACTTCGATGCCTGCCGCACGCATCTCATCATAAAAGCGATTGGGAACGTGCCAGCAACCTACATCATCGTAAATGACGCGCACTTCAACGCCCATCCGGACTTTTTCTATCAAGACATCGCGCACCATGCGCCCGATGGCATCATCTTCGAATATATAGAACTCAATATGAATATGCTTTTGAGCTTTATCCAACTCACGCAACAAGGATTGCAGCATGGAGACACCGCTGGTGTAAGTTTCCACGCGGTTGCCGTCAAAGGGAAGTGCCTGATTGGTGTTACGGAATAAAGAGATCAGCCGACTATAAGCCATAGGCAAAGTGGAGGCATCCTGTGCCAGATATTCTACCATCGGTTTATTAAGCAGGCGGTTATAAATCTTGTTCCCTATCACCCGCTCGCGCCTTTGGCTACGCCCAAAGAAGAAATAGAAGACTAGTCCCACAACAGGCAGAAACATCAGCACCAGTATCCACGCAAGTGTCTTCACCGGATTACGATTGTCGAGAATGATGACGACAATAGTTCCGATGATAGCACCAAAGTAAATGATATCAAAAGCAACGGTAGCTACTTGGTTGAGTATGGAGTTCCAATCAATCATAGAAGCAAATATAAAGAAAATAAAAGAATTACCGTTTCTTTAAAAGGAAAAACACTAAAAAAATCCCCTCTCATCACTTTTAAAGAAAAAGCAGATGAGAGGGGAAATTCACATTATAAATAACTGGCTAAGGGAGTTTAGAAACGGCGCCCGCCACCAAAACCACCGGGGCGTCCGCCAGGACCACCGGGGCCACCAAATCCACCTCTGTGCCCCTCGCGGGAAGCTTTACCGCCAAAGATATTCAGGCGATAGATAAAGTGTACCATGCAGTAGCTATTGATACCATTATACTCGGAAACCGAACGACCATCCGCCGTCAACGAACGGCTGATATTACTTTGTTGTTTCAGAATGTCATACACTTCAAAGCTAACAGTAGCCGCACCTTTCAGGAAGGTTTGCGAAAGTTGTGCATTCCAGATCAATTCGTTGCGGTTCATGCTTGAATCCGTATAACCACGACGGCTCTGATTGGCAATATTCGTGGTGAAAGTCATGTTCCAGGGAGCCATCAACTGGGTATTGGCACCATAAGAGAAAGTATAAGGCTCCTGATTATTGTCCGGACGCAGTTTATTACGCTCGGCAGTATAAGAGATAGAACCGTTCAAGCCGAATTCAAACCAATCATTACGATAAGAACCATTCAGACGCTCGCTTAATGTCAGCCCTGTTGTCGTATTCTTATCATCCATCTTGGTTTCCTGATTGTATAGGTACGCCACATTGTTCTGATAGTTGATGTTGGAGAATGAATTAATGGTGTACTTCTTATTCTTCAATGCCGTATTGAAACCGAACATACCGAACGCGCTCCAGTTACCGTTGATGTTCTTCGGGGTTGTGGTGCGTCCACCGGTTTCCTCATTATATTCGGTACTGTTACTGATGCTGTTCTGCGTAGCCGAGAAACTGGCATGCGTCATGATTCCCCGTTGGAGTTCTGCATTATACGTATTGTAGAATAAACGCATGGAGTGCGTGAAAGAAGGCTTCAAGCCCGGATTACCGACACGGATATTCAGCGGATTGGAGTTGTCAACAATCGGCAACAGATTTTCCATGCTCGGCTGACCTGTACGTCCGCGATAATTGAAGCGCAACTGGCTTACTTTGGAGAAGCGGTAGCGGAAATCAATATTCGGAGCAAAGTTGAACACAGAACGGGTGGTATCAATCATATAGTCCCCCTTCTTATAAGAAAGCTTGGAACTCTGCGGCTGGAAAGACATTCCGGCACTCAACTGATACTTTTCGCGAATGAAACGCAATGATACGGAAGCATCATGGTTATAATATCTATACTCGGCATATTTACCCAGACTATCCACGGCATGGTTTTGATAACCGACGGGCAACGGTTCGCCAAGTCCCCATTCAGGATTGATCTTATACAAATCATATGTCGTCTTGTCACTCTCACTATATTTATACTGGAACTGATAGCTGAATTGCAGGAAAGTGGCCCGCGCAATAGGTTCGCTATAAGTGATTTGCGCACTATAATTATAGTTATTTGTCGGAGTAGTGATGAACTGGTTACGAATCAGGGTAGAGTCCGGATTGGTAGGAATCTGATAGTAACGTGTCATGGACTCCGTGTACTGGTTATTGTCATTATCACCATAGCCGAAGCGCCCGCGGAACGTAATATTACGCCCTTTGTCGTTCAGCTTGCGGTTGACCTGCAACGTTGCATCGGTCGAAACACTCTTGCTGTCAGACAGCGTACCGCTATTTGTGGCATTCACACGAATGTCCTTCAACGGGTCTCCGGTGCTTATCGCATCGAAATCAAGATAATCATTCGGGTTGGCAACCAGGGCGAACGGGTCTGCATTGAAGGTTCCCGTTAATGAACTTGAAGCATTATCCGTCTTTCCATAAGAGAAGTTCGGACGGAAAATGATGTTCGTCAGTGAGTCCGGCTTCCACTCCAAACGGAAATCGGCTCTGAATGTAGAGTTCTTGTTCCGGTTGAGTGAATTGGAGTTGGAGTATGAATTACCGTTCTGCAAGAAACGCTCGGATGAATTGACATTGGCAATGTCGGCATCATTATAATTATACTGGGCACTTCCTCCCAACTCTATTTTCTTGTTCTCGGTAGCAAAGCTGATACCCAGTTCTTTGGGGGCATTCAAACCATTGTTGCGACGCCAGCGCGGACCACCGCCGCCACCGGAAAAGCCCTGGTTGTTCACGTTATTGGTAGAACCGATAAGAGTGACCTGCGTCTTATCCACAAAATGGTTTACGTTCATACGCGCTGCATAGCGGTCCTCGGTACCCACAGCGGCATCGGCATTACCAAACCATCCACGGTTCATTCCTTTCTTCACCGTCAGGTCGAGCACGGTTTCTTCTTCACCGTCGTCAATGCCCGTGATTCTCGCCAGGTCAGACTGCTTGTCATACGTCTTTAACTTATCAATCATCTCCACCGGCAGGTTCTTCAAGCCCGTCTTTACGTCGCCACCGAAGAATTCTTTTCCGTCCACCATAATCTTCTTCAAATCCTTACCGTTGATTTTCACGTTACCGTCATCATCAATCTCTGCACCGGGAAGTTTCTTCACCAGTTCTTCGAGCATGGCACCTTCCGGCGTACGGTAAGCAGTAGAGTTATACACCAGGGTATCTTCCACCACCTGCACCTGCGGGGCTTCTGCGGTAACCACCGCTTCTGCCAGCATCACGGCATCCGTCTTCAACGACAGCGTACCTACATTCTTATTAGGAGTTTGAGCCGACAACTGCAAAGGAAGCATTGTGGGCTGAAAGCCGATATAGGAAACCTTCAAGACATATTTCCCGGCTTGTACTTTAGGGAGAGTGAAATATCCCTGTTGCGTAGTTGCGATACCTGCTGCAAATGTACTGTCCGGCAACGAAAGCAACTGTACTGTGGCTTGTACGGCGGGCTCTTTCGTGTCGTCTTCAACGACACGCCCCGCCACTGTAATGTTTTTAGTCTGAGAGAAAACGGAAAGCGTTGTTGTCAGCAATAACGCTGTTCCGATGATTACTTTTTTCATGCGCCTGTTTTTTATGAAACAAAATGTCTGTTTTTA
>CAMTFK010000136.1 GCA_947071285.1 uncultured Bacteroides sp.
ATCTTCATTCTCCTCCTCCTGGGAGGAGGAGTACCCGTAGGGGGAGGTGGTAGGTGAAACAATAAAATACCTATTAATCATAAGAATAAGGAATTCCTTTCTCACCTACCACCCCGCCCTTTGGGCACCCCTCCTCCGACTGGAGGAGGGGAATTGAGATACTCCGCAAATCACGCTGCTAAATAATCACTTAACAGTGACTGGTATTGCCTTCAACTGTTTCAGCTCCGACGTACCACCATAAAGTATTTCATAATCACCTTCTATCGGGCGCATCGTGTTGGTTTCCGTATCAAACCATTCGAAATCTTCTTTGCTTAATGATACGGTCACATTGCTGGTTGCCCCTTTGGCGATGTTCACACGTTTAAAGGCGCGGAGCGCATGCGACGGACCTTCTTTATCGCCCGGACGGCGCAGATATACCTGTACCACTTCTTCTCCGTCGCGTTCACCCGTATTGCTCACGGGAATGGTCAGGGTGGTTTGTTCTCCATCTTTCACTTCCTGTGTATTCAATGAAGCGTCTCCGTAGCGGAATGTGGTATAACTCAAACCATGCCCGAAGGGGAAGAGCGGAGCTTCCGTCATGTATCGGTACGTGCGGCCCTTCATGGAATAATCTTCAAAGCCGGGCAGTTGGCTCGTACTCTTATAGAAAGTGACCGGAAGACGTCCTGCCGGATTGTAATCCCCAAAGAGGGCATTAGCGATAGCCGTACCGCCGGCCTGACCGGGATACCAAGCCTGCAAAATAGCGTCACATGTCTTCGTTTCCGGTGTCAGGGCGATGGCCGAACCGGAGAAGTTGACGAACACCACCTTCTTTCCGGCTTTCTTCAACTCGACAAGCAGACGGCTCTGGATGGATGGCAGTTCGATTGTTTCGCGGTCGCCTCCCTTGAAGCCGGGGATGTTGACGTGCATCTCTTCACCTTCCACAGCCGGGGATATGCCGCCGGCAAAGACGATGACATCTGCATTCTTCACCCGGGCCACAGTCTTGTTCAAGTCAACCGGTATCTCGCGCCCCATGTCGAAGTTGAGGGCTGCGTCGCGGAAGCGGAACATGAAGTCGATCTTGATGCGATATTCCTTTCCGGCTTCTGCCTGAAGGGTGTATATCTTGGCGTTGTTTTTGAAATTGACACCACCTGCCACTTCTTCGCCATCGATGGCAAGCTTCGTGATGCCCTGTGTCTGGAAGCGGAAGGCGATGTCTTCGCTCTTTTCAGGACGGAATACGGACTCGTAGCTGGCGGAGAAGTCGGTGAGGTTGACACCCGCTGCAAAGGCGGTGGCTCCGGTAGTGATGAAGTGGAACGGAGTGCTGATTTGTGTGGTCACATCAGGGTCTCCTTCCTGCTTCGTATTGTTCCAATATTTGGCACTGAAACCTTGCTTGCCGTCTATGCTGCATTGCTGGAATACGCTTTGCAGGGTGACGTCGGAAGTCAGGTCGCAACCCGGTTCGTAGATGATTTGCGCTTCGGGCAGATATTGGCGGATGCCTTCGAGCAGGGTGACGGTATGTCCCGGAAAACCGTTATAGTTGCCCCATTGCATCACGGAGTCGTTGGCGTTGGGACCCACTACGGCTACTTTCAGGTTCTTGTTCAGTGGCAGTACGTTTTGGTTGTTTTGCAGCAGTACGAGGCTTTCGCGTGCCATGCGCAGTGCCAGTTCGCGGTGTTCTTTGCTGTCTACCACGCTGTAAGGAATCTGTGCCCAGGATACCAGTTCCGGACTGTCCATTTCGCCCAGTTCAAAGCGTGCTTTCATCAGGCGTTTCAGTGATATGTCTATTTTCTTTTCGTCAATCAGTCCTTGTTCCACGGCTTGGGGCAGTGAGGCATAGCTTTCTCCACATTCTACGTCCGTTCCCGTCAGGACGGCTTTGGCGGAGGCGTGTTCTTTGTCCGGTTCCGTTTCGTGGGCTCCTTTATTGAAGAAGTCGTTTATTGCCCAACAATCGGATACGATGATACCGTCGTAGGCCCATTCGTCGCGGAGTATCTGCACCAGCAGGCGGTTGCTACCGCAGCAGGGTTCGCCTTCGAAACGGTTGTAGGCGCACATCACTTCTTTTACGTGTGCTTTCTGAACGAGGTCTTTGAATGCAGGCAGGTAAGTTTCCCACAGGTCGCGCGGGTCCACGTTTTCGGCATCGAAGCTGTGGCGGTTCCATTCGGGGCCGGAGTGCACGGCAAAGTGCTTGGCGCAGGCGTGCAACTTATCATACTTCCCCCCTTCGGGACCTTGCAGGCCGCGTACTACTGCCATGCCCATTTGTCCGGTCAGGTAAGGGTCTTCACCATAGGTCTCTTGTCCACGTCCCCAACGCGGGTCGCGGAAGATGTTGACGTTGGGAGTCCACATCGTGAGTCCCTGGTAGCGTTTCAGTCCCCCTTTCTTGCTGAACTCTACGGTCTTGGCACGGGCTTCGTCGGAGACTGCCGTGAATACGTCGTAGAGCAAATCGTTGTTGAAAGAGGCTCCCATACCGATGGCTTGCGGAAATACGGTAGCCAGTCCGGCACGACCCACTCCATGCAGGGCTTCGTTCCACCAGTCATAGGCTTTGATACCCAGTCGGGGGATGGCGGGAGAGGTGTTTTGCATCAATGAAGCTTTCTCTTCCAACGTCAGTCGGCCTACCAGGTCGGCGGCACGCTCTTCCGGCGTCAGTGCCGGATTTTTGTAAGGGGGTTGGGAACACGAGAGGAAGCATAGGCATAGGCATCCGATCCCGGTGAGTAACTGAAATTTCTTTTTCATCGTATTAGTACTTTTACTGTTATTAATAGACTCTTGTTTCGCCGCTTGAATGGCGATTACAAAAATAGGAAGAAAAAGAGATTCGGGGGAGAAATGTTATTTCAGATAGTTAAGTCTATGTTACAGATTTCTTTTGTATGTTACATCTTCTTTCGCTGAGGTTACATCGGGAGGGAAATAGTCTTTTCGCCCCTGATAAGTACCTTCTGTTCATCATTCAGAGTCGTGGCAAACAGGTAGACCTCTCCACCTTCGGACAACTTAAGACGTTTTCGCAGTTCCGCCACGGAAGCGGGGAAGTTACGCACCGTGATATTGGCTTTTCTGATGTCTCCCAATGCGGCTTTTATTTCTTTCTTGTTCAGTGTGCACAGTCCTGTTATCCGGAAACTCCTTCCGGGGAAGTCCTCTATCAGTTCGCCGGAAGTGTAGAGATGGCTGTTGGGGTGCAACTTCTCCACCTTATATATATGGGTGATGTTGCGGAAAGCACCCGCTTTGAGGATGGAGGCATTCGGTTCGTACAGATACTTGCCGGGGACATCCGTATATTTACCCGCACTCGACAACTCCCGGCCACGTGTAAAGACGAACGATTGTCCGTTTCCTTGTCCGTTCTTTCCTTCTTTAGTAGTCAGGTTGATGCAATGAATAGGAATGTTTTCCGGTGCAACAGTGCCGTGCCCCAGTATCAGCAACAGTTCTTTGCACTCGTTATTGACAGAAACAATGTGTGCTTCCTGCACATGCTTCAAATCCTGAATCGCCAGAGTCAGGTCGAGCATAGGGGAGAGCTTTACCATGACGTGCCGGGCCTTGGCAAGCAATAGTGCTTCCAGTTCCGCTACATCCGGTTCACAGTCGGCAATGGCGACGGTCTTCCCTCCGTGCCCGTCACGGCGGGCGGGGTCGATGAATATCCAATCTACGGGAGACATCTCTTGCAGATAAGAAACTCCGTCGGTGTTTACTACTTGAATATGGTTCAGCCCCAATAATGGGAAATTGTGTGTGGCAATCCCGCACAGCGCTTCCTGACGTTCTACGTAAGTGGCTTGCCGGAACTTCGTCGATAGAAGGGCGCAGTCTATTCCGAAACCTCCGGTGAGGTCGGTCAGTGTGCCGGATGAGGCTTCGGGGATGATGGATGCCTTATATTGCGCGGTTGCCTCTGAGGAACATTGTTCCAAGGACAGGTGGCGGGGATACAGAATACCGTCCATCGCATGCCATGACGGTATCTTCTCTGCCGCAGCCTGCCTGCCGGCTATCTGTATCAGTGCTGCGGGCATATCCACACCGGGATGCTTCTGCGACTGCAAAGCAAGGCTACGCACATCGCCGTTGCGGTGCTCGCTGATAAAACGGAGGGTTTCGTCATTCAGTTCCATCGGGGGACAAAGATAATTATTATAAAGTAATAATGTAAAAGTAATAATTACAACTGCACTCCTGCCTCCCGGAGCATCTTCTCCATGATTTCCAAGTCAGCTATGACCTCTCCCTGTTGCAAGTATCTATCTTGGTTGCGGGCGACTTTCCCGTAAATCTCTTTAGCTTTCTCCGGTTGGTTATCATAATATAAAGCAAGTGCGCACAACAGGCGTTGTTTGGAAGACATCATATTCTTGTATCGGAGGGCGTATCCCTTTAGCTTGTCTGAATAAAGCCGCTCTATTTCTTCTTTTCTCCGGGCACCTGCCAGTTCGAGGAACAAGAGCTCGCAAGAGATTTCCTTTACGAACAGTCCCGCTATCTCCCCTTCGTGCTGCATCAGTTCCCTGAAAACCTTCTCTGCTGCTTCAAAATCTCCCCGGTCGATATGCAACGAGCCGTAAGCTGCTTTGGCGGATACTTGAAAAGTGTTGCCGTAATCCGTTATTTCATCATCCGGGAACCATGTTTCCGGCATGTCTTTCAGCCTTGTGCCGGTCATGAGGGCGGCATTGATGGACAGTTGTTGTGCCAGATACTTCCGGCTTTCAGGGTCTTTGTACATGAATATCAGGTTGTAAGCATCATTGGTGATGCCGGACATTTTCATTGGTATGCCGTTCATCAGCGCCAGGAAGAAACCGCAGATAAAGAAAAGCAGCAGAAACATGTGCAATGCCATCGGTGCTTCGGGGAACATTATCCAGAGGACGAGAGCTATGATTGCCGTCAGCAGATTTATCAGTACACCGCCTGCGTTATACCAGAAATAAGGCAACTGCCTGTAAGGCCGGTCCGGTGGAGAAAGCAGGCATTGCCCGCCCGTGCCGGAGATGGAGAATCGCTTGAGGCGGAACCGCCCTTTATCCTTTATTAGTGTGATGTTGCCCACACGGAAAGACACGAATCGGTAACCGGTGGCAAGTCCGAAGACCAGATGCCCCGCTTCGTGCAGGATGATTTGCATGAATACAGCAAGGATGAGGCAAACCATTGACAGGACACAGGATAGTAATAGGGTGACTATTTGCACATTTCCCATTTTCCCTAAGAAGTCACTTGCGGAAGTGTTTGTGAACATGACGATGCAGAACATCACTGCCCCGAAGCCGATGCATGCCCCGAACAGGGTGGAGAGTATAAGTTTGAGAGCTTGTTTCATAGTTGTTCCGGTATGAGTTTTTACCTGGTTTCTCTGCACAAATATAAGGAATATAGGGGATTTTTACGGTATAACCCTGTATTTTTGTTTGGCTTCCTGACGGCTGCACCAGTTGAAGTGCCACCATTCACTGGGCAGAGTGCGGAAACCTGCGGCACGCATAACGGTGCGCAACAGTTGGCGGTTTTCTTGTTCCTGTTTCGTCATTTTTCCGCTTTGCACCAGGGCGGCTTCGTTCGTGATATGGGCTTCGGGACCCAGATGGTCTACTTTCGTGCCCATCGGCAGAGGGGCACCCGCTTCATCCAGTATGCTGATGTCTACTGCCAGACCGTAGTTATGCAGTCCGCCGCCACGTGCCGGGTTGGAGACGTAGATATATTTGGAAGTGCCTTTCACTACGTTCCACATCTTTTGCTGTACGCTCATGGGGCGGGCGGCGTCGTAAACAATCAGGCGGTAGCGGGGATGCCGCTTCTTTAATTCCTGCTGTGCCCGTAGCAGTCCTTTCAGGGCGTCGGGGTGCAGATAGGCCTCGTGCAAATCTTCGTATAACACCCGTCCGGTGAAGTTATCGGCACGTGTATACATCAGGTCGATGGCAATGGTGCTGTCCGCTTCGGCAATGTTTACGAAACCGAGACTTTCCATGTGGCGGGCAGTCTGGCTTTGCTGCGCTGCAAGGGGGATGAACCAGAAGGTTATTAAAAGATAAAATAGATGTTTCATACAATTCTTTTAGGGATTGCAAAGGTACGAATTCCCAAGGAATTACCTATATTTGTGAGATACATAGATTTTGTCTATCAGTGTATAGATTTTGTCGGTTGGAGGTAAACCTAAGAAGAACTACTTTTGTTACATAATAATTCATTCATTAAACAAAATCCCATGAAAGAGAAAAAACTAACCGCTGCTAATGGTCGACCAATCGCCGACAATCAGAACACCCAGACAGCCGGACAACGTGGTCCGGTCATGATGCAAGACCCTTGGTTTCTTGAGAAACTCGCCCACTTTGACCGTGAAGTGATTCCCGAAAGACGTATGCATGCCAAAGGCTCCGGTGCTTATGGCACGTTTACCGTGACACATGACATTACGAAGTACACCCGTGCCGCCATCTTCAGCGAAGTAGGCAAGCAGACGGAGTGCTTTGTCCGTTTCTCTACCGTGGCCGGTGAGCGCGGGGCTGCCGATGCCGAGCGTGACATCCGTGGTTTTGCAATGAAGTTCTATACTGAAGAAGGCAACTGGGACCTGGTAGGAAATAATACCCCCGTATTCTTCCTGCGTGACCCGTTGAAATTTCCCGACCTGAACCACGCCGTCAAGCGCGACCCGCGCACCAATATGCGCAGTCCGAACAACAACTGGGATTTCTGGACCCTTCTGCCCGAATCTCTCCATCAGGTGACCATCACCATGAGCCCCCGTGGCATTCCTTATTCCTATCGCCACATGCACGGTTTCGGTAGTCATACCTATAGCTTCATCAATGCCGATAACAAACGCATCTGGGTGAAGTTCCACCTGCGCACCCTGCAAGGCATTAAAAACCTGACCGACCAGGAAGCCGAAGCCATCATTGCCAAAGACCGCGAATCGCATCAACGGGATTTGTACGAGAGCATCGAGAAAGGCGATTTCCCGAAGTGGAAGTTCCAGATTCAATTAATGACCGAGGAAGAAGCGGATCATTACCGCATCAATCCATTCGACCTGACGAAGGTTTGGTCGCATAAAGATTTTCCGTTGCAGGATGTAGGTATCCTGGAACTGAACCGTAATCCCGAAAACTACTTCGCCGAAGTGGAACAAGCTGCCTTCAACCCCCAGAATATCGTAGAAGGTATCGGCTTCTCTCCCGACAAGATGCTACAAGGCCGCCTCTTCTCTTATGGCGATGCCCAACGTTATCGCTTGGGTGTAAACTCAGAACAAATTCCGGTGAACAAGCCCCGTTGTCCGTTCCATGCCTACCATCGTGACGGCGCCATGCGCGTAGATGGTAACTATGGTTCAGCCAAAAGTTATGAACCGAACAGTTATGGCGAATGGCAGGATTCTCCCGAGAAGAAAGAACCGCCTTTGAAGGTTCATGGCGACGTCTATAACTACAACGAGCGTGAATATGATGATGATTACTACAGCCAGCCGGGCGATTTGTTCCGACTGATGCCTGCGGACGAGCAACAACTGTTGTTTGAAAACACTGCCCGCGCCATGGGTGATGCCGAACTCTTCATCAAGCAGCGCCACGTTCGCAACTGCTACAAGGCAGACCCGGCTTATGGCACAGGTGTAGCCAAAGCTTTGGGTATCGATTTGGATGCAGCTTTGAAAGAGACGCGATAGGTATGAATTGTCTTTTGATAAATGACAGGTTATAACTATCAATTCTAAATATGTTTTTTGTCATACTTTGCCTACATCCTACACCAATGTCCGCTTTCTATTGATTGTCAATTAGATATCGGAGATGTAAAAGGGTGTAGGCAGATGTATGAAATCTTCTGCCTACACCCCGAAACATGCCTTGAAGTGCATAGATTACTCTGTAACTTCTTTATTATCAGCTATTGTGAATGCTTTATGTGCATCTTGCCAGTTTATGTGCAAATATCCCTTTTTCTCAAGTAAATAGAGGATATTTAGCCCTTTCTTCTTCGAAAAGTCAGTAAACAGTGGCAATCTTTTTACGATATGCGTGTTTAAAGAGGGCAATTCTCCGTTACTAATCCCCCATTGCCCCTTTCCTTTTCCCCTTTTGCTTTAAAGAAAATGATGTTATGCCATAGGCAAAACCTCGTTTCTCAATTGCGGGCTGTCCGGTTTCCACTTGCGGGCCGTGCAGCCCCCGATTGGAAACTGTACGTCCCGCAATTGGAGGACGAAGTTTTGTTACTGGCAAAAGGATAAAAACAATAAGGCAAAGTATAGTTTTCAACCTATCCTATTTGAATCTTTGTTGTTGTATTGGGATGATAATGAAGCGGGATATTCCAATAAGAGCACTTGGTTGAAGTAAAGGAATTACTTCTGATTAGCTCTTAATGTAATACTGAACTCGCCAACAAAAGGCTTACCCGTATCCGTGCTCAATTGCGGGACAGATTCTTCTGCCTTGCGTCCCTTTTCCGGACGGGCGAATACACCGGATAGGATATACATAGTTTCGGGCCTTGATGCATTGTGTTCCATATACCCGATACTTGCAATGCGCAGGCAGCCTATAGCACCCGTACGTTCTATCCAACGGGTAGCCTTTATCCCTGTTGTTTCTGTACTGCCGGCTTTTCCTCCCCACAGACCAAGAATAGGGGCTGCCTGTTTATTGGGATAAGCATCACAGGGACCGAGTCCTAACCAATGCAGTTGGTTGAGTTCGGAAGCAGATTGAACAGCCATACCTACTATAGGTAGCCAGGGTATGGCTACATTAGTCAGGATCTGATAGCTGATATCTAAGCGGCCGTCTGCTCCAATGGTATAACGATAGGTGGTGGTGAAGCGATTGTTTGTATCCACGGTATAATTTACCTCTGTTTTAATTACTACGTTGCCTTCACTTTCTTCTATCTTCCAGGATTTTACAGACTGGGTATATTTATTGAGATCGACAGCTTTCCGCACATTCTCTTTTCCGAAAGCGGAAGTTTCGCTACGATCAAGAGTACGCCATATGACGGGACGTAAGTCTGTAATCATTTGCTTCCCTTGAATATCGGCAGAGGTCAATTGTCCGGTTCGAGGGTTGAATATGTAACGTATATCATTGGTTGCAACTATAACTGATTCTTTGTCTTTGCTTACTATTAATTTCCCGTTAGATACAGCCTGTACTATTTGTTCTGCCTGAGGACAAAGTTCAACAGCTTCGCGGGTAATCTCCGAACCGTCTGCACGGGTGAAGATAAATCGGATGAAGTATGTTTTTCCCGGCTGTATGGTTTTCAGTTTGCTGATGGGCAGTTTGAGTGCTGATGTAGCATGCGGCTGACCATTGATAGAACTGTTGCCTGAAGATAGTTCTTGTCCGTCTTCCCATATAGACCAGTTAATTTTCACGGTATTAAGATTGGTGAAGTCAAAGTCATTCTGAATGGGAATGCGTATAGAATCCTGGCCGGGAACGAAATACATCTTGTCTATAACCGGATAAACCTGGGCATAAACAGCTTTAGTTTCCAGATAATCTCTCGTCAGATTGCGGTAAGAATCTACGATACCATCCCATCCGGCATAGTCGATGCGCAGATATTTGTCGCCTTGGCTGATGTCATCTTCCGAGTACTTGGCTTTGGCTACCGGAGTCTTGATTCCTTGGTCTGCCCACATCCAAATGGCGGCTCCGGTTCCTGCCGGATGCTTAGTCAATGCTTTCCAACGGGCTTCCAGTCCACCGAAACCATCTACGCCATAGGCATGGGTGTATTCGGTAGAGATAATCGGACGGTCGGAATGACTTGCCAGTTGGTCGTATTCACGGTCTTTCCAGTAATGAGGGGCGAGGATATCAACCTCTTTGGGCAACCATTCTTCGTGACGCCAGGGTAGCAGGACAGGTCGGGTAGGGTCAAGCGCTTTCACTAACTTTACCGAAGCCATGTGCAATGTAGTCAACGGGTCTTCATTGCCGATAGACCAGTAGATGACGGAAGGGCTGTTGATGTCGCGTACAACGGTTTCGTAAGAACGTTGCAGCACGGCATTGGAGAATGAGGGATCGTACATCAGATTACCCGCACCTCCCAGTGAAATTTCATTGCCTACATACATGCCCATTTCATCGCATAGTTCGATGAAACCTTTAGCGGGAGTGTAATGCGAGAGTCGGATATAGTTAATATTGGCTGCTTTCATCAGTGTGATATCCTGTAGCCAGTGGGCACGGGTGGTGGCTCTGCCTACATCCGGGTGCTCATCGTGACGGTTTACGCCACGGAGTTTCACCGCCTGACCGTTGATGCGGAATACACCTCCGGTGGTTGATATCTGTCGGAAACCGATCCGTTCGGTTCGTGTATGTGCTACTTGGCCTTTCTCCAGCAGATCGATGCGGAGGTTGTAGAGATTGGGAGTTTCTGCCGTCCAGTGCAGAGGAGACAGTATGCGCAAGGTAAAATCAGTCTCACGATCGGTCGAAGTGTGTGCAGGAATGGTAATCTGCTGGCGGGCAACTTCTTGTCCTTCCTTGTCGGAGAGCGTGAAACGGAGATTGTAAGGCTCTCCCGGACTTGGATAATTGCCCGGAAGCGTGTTCTTATGCTTGTCACTGACCATCACACGTACTTTGAGGTCGGCATCTTTGAAGTAGTTGTCGAAGGTGGTTTGCGCCACTACGTTGTCAATCCAACGTTTGGCGGGCATGGCTTCGAGTGTGACATCCCGATAGATGCCCCCCAACGTCCAGTCATCAAAGACATCGAACTTATACTCCCTTGTCACTTGTCTTACACGGACGGCAAGCCGATTGATATTGTCTGTCTTCAATTTGCCCGTAGCATTAAAGGAAAAAGAGGTATAACCGCTGTCATGGCGACCCAAGTATTGCCCATTCAACCATACTTCGGCTGATGACCATACTCCGCCGAAGTGCAACAACACTCGCTTCTCATTCCAATCTTTGGGAACGGTGAAGGTATGCAAGTAGAAACCTTCACTGGCTGTGTCTTCTTTGAATCCGCGGTAAACGGGTTCTTCGTACCCCAGTACAGCCCAGTTTGATGGAACAGGAATGGGCTTGAAGTCATTGTTTGTAAACTCGGGAGCATGGAAGTTCTCTAAACGTAGGGCTTCTTCTCCTGTCTTGGCTAATGCAAAATCCCACGTGCCGTTCAAGCTTACCTGCTCTTGGGCAGATAGTCGGAGGGCAGCAATCAGTAGGATGAATGATAAAATACGTCGTAAATTCATGGTATATATGTATAAGATATAGTAATTTCAGATTATCAACATTTAAGTTTGATACAAAATTATGCCTTATTTTTTTCTGCTACAAAATGATTGGATGAATGTCCATAAGAATGGAAGATTGTCCATGTCTTAGCATAGTGGGATGCAAGGTGTGGATATTCGTGAGATGCCTTAATGGAAAATAATCCATATAAACGGAATATTATCCTTTTAGGAGTTTGAAGGGCTCTCTACATTTGCAGTGTCACTTCGGAGAGCAGAAGTAATAGCCGAAAAGTAAACCTATATAAAATCTAAATACGAAGCGAAATTTAGTATCACTATAATTAAACTTTAATTTTATAACAATGAAAAACAAAAGACAGCAAAAAAAGCTATTGATGAAGTCCCCTTTTAGAGAGATGCTTCTATTAGCCTTTTTTTTAATGATTACCATTGCGGGATTTGCGCAAAGCAAAACTGTTACTGGTATAGTGATTGACAAGACTGGTGAAACTGTAATTGGTGCCAGTGTATTGATTAAAGGTACTACTACTGGTGTAATAACCAATCTTGACGGTAGTTTCACTCTTCAGGATGTTCCTACTAACGGAATTATTCAAGTAAGTTTTGTGGGATATAAGACAGTAAGCATTCC
>CAMTFK010000137.1 GCA_947071285.1 uncultured Bacteroides sp.
AGAAATAGAATATGATATGCATACCTATCATAATTATTGCGCAGCTGCCTGCACCGCGCAGCCTTCGGGCATAGGCGTAGGTGCGTGAGCGTAGGCGCTGTCAGGCGCAGGTAAGGGGCGATTGTCTGAGCGAAGCGAGTTCGAGCCCCGTCTGCGCATGGCAGTGTCGGAGTAGCACCGTAGCCTGAGCCCGTGCCCTTTCTTTTTGATACTTTTTCTTTCGGGCAAACGAAAGAAAAAGTATGAGTATTAATAAAGTATATATCAACAACATGAAAGACGAAGATAAATTGAAGATAGAAAAAAAACACGCTGGCGGCATCTACCTGAGCGACCTTGCCCAGCAATACTTTCCGAACAGCACATCACGGAGTGCAGTGAACCAGCTTCACCGTTGGTTCTTGCTGAACCCCCAACTTACCCGCCGGCTGCAAGAACTCTACTACCGCCCCCGGCAAAGGGCGCTGACGCCCCTGCAATATGAAGCAGTGATAGAGTTCCTGGGCGAACCGGGCGAATGAGTCTGACGGCGCTGCCCGAACTGACAGGCCAGGGCTGCTAATACCTGATTTTGTTCCTGCAATCCCAGTTCAGCCCCTGCCATCGTTCCGGGTTGTCCCGCCAGGCTTGGGCGGGGTTGTCGTAGTGTTCCAGCTCGTCGGAGAAGATGTCGTGACGGCGGAGTTCCGAGTTGTACTCGGCATACCGCCGTTCGTACTCCGTGTTCTCGATATCCGACGTGTGTGCATACAGCCAGTCGGCTAACTCTTCGATGTGGTCGGTGCTCTTTTGCAACTTCACCTCCAGCCGGCGGCGATAATCGGCATCATTGCCGTAGCGTTTCACAAATCCCATGATAAACCTCCTTTTCTATATAGTTAATCGTTCAAGTCTTCTCCATAATACTTGGCCGCCTCCTCGGGCCAGATGTCAAAGTGCCCCTTCGGACCGATGAAACGCCCCTTGGAGTGTGCACGGTATCCCTCCACATAAATCTTCAGCGAAGCATCGAATGCCACCTTCTTGGCGCTGCGCCCTTCAGGGCTCCGTCCGCTGGCGTGGCTGATGAAGATGAGCAGTTTGTTGCGGTGCTGCTCGCGGAACTTGATGTATTGGGCATACGTCATCTGCGTATATTGAAAGCTGTCTATCACTACGAAGTCGGGTGCTTTCTGGCGTTTCAGGCGCAGACTGAGTTCGTCCAGCGGCTCGGCATCCAGCAGCAGGAAACGGCGGTTCACGTCCTGCATGTTGTAGCGTTTCAACGTGTTCTGCATCGTCAGGCAAGCACCTTCCTCCAGACTGTCGTAGGCCACGCGGCCAAAGCGGCACAGTTCCTTGCAGAGCTGCATCACGAAAGAAGTCTTCCCGTTTCCGGTGTTGCCCCACACGAGCCACACGCCCCGGCGTTCGGGAGTGCCGAAAGCATCGTGCCATGCACCCTCAAAGGCAAGTGTGCTGAACTTCATGCTCAACACCTCGCGCACCCCTTTGGCGTTGCGTGCAAAGGTCTTGGCGTTGTTCCCTGTTTTGCTCATGCCTGTCCTCCTTCCGTCCGTTTGGCTTCGAGGATGCGTTTGCAGGCATGCACCACGCGCTTCACCCGTCGAAGGTCGTACTCGCCTTGTGCCGCTTCGCGCTGCACCCGCTTTATTTCCGCCATGTCCGTCAGTCCGTTTGCCCGGCAGATGGCGTAGACGTCTTGCTCGGTGGCCACGTTTATGTCGAAGAACTTGCGGCCGATGCGGCTGTGTATCTCCTTATACCCTTTCTTGTTGTAGCGCAAGCCGTTCTCTATGCGGCGTTTGATGTAGTTGGTGGAGAGGAAGACGATGCCGCTTTTGTTCTCCAGCCGGTTGTAGATGCTGATGAAGTAGCTGAACACGGAGTCGGTCAGCTTGTCGCCCTCGTCGAAGATGATGAGCGGGTTGTTGAGGAAGGTGATGAGGGAGATGGCATAGTCCAGCGTGTCCCGCAGGTTGGTGCCGTCGGTAGGGGCGCCCACCTGGCGGGCTATCTCGCGCACGAAGTCGCTCTTCTTCATGTCCTCGCTGCAAAGGAGGTAGAAGACGTTGCGGTGTGCACGGCGGTACTCGATGGCGGCGGTGGTCTTGCCGCAACCTGCGTCGCCCACTATCCAGGTGGTGTTTTTGTAGGCCTGCGCGTCGGTCATGGCAAAGGTGATGCGCGAAAAGGTGCTGCTCTCGGTCAGCGTCCAGCGTTCAAGGTTGAGGCCTATCTGTGTGGCTATCCGGCTGAACATGTCGTCGCTGATGTTGGCGTACTTCGAATGGCAGATTTGTGATACCGTGGCGGTACTCACTCCGTTCAGGCTCTCGCCGGCGCGATTCTGCGAGGGGTAGTTACTGCAATATTCCATCAGGGCGTCACGGATAGAGTCCTTATCCTGTTTGGTAAGTTCTTTCATGGTTTGAATGATATTTAAATGATTACTGAATGATACCTAATTGTTGAAAAAACTTTGGTAAAAGTCCGCTTCCGTCAGTTGAGACGTTGCTTTGGTATATTCGCCCACGGAGGCGATACCTTGAGCTTCTTCTCCTTCAACCTCTTCTTCCTCTTCATACGTCTCTTCATACGTTCCGGGTCCCATCCCCTCAGGAAATTCTACAGGCGGGATTAATCTTTCGTCCGCATACTCTTCGCGGTAGTGCTCCATGCCTTTCTGCGAGATGCCTACGGGACGCGGTATCCTCAGCCGGACGTAGGCTTCGCTGATGCACTCTTCCAGCATCAGCTCTTCGCAAGCGATGTGGTGGGCGGCGCGGGCGCGTTCGTTTTCGCGTATCTGGGCGAACAGGAGCGTGTTCTCCTCCGGCGTGCGGTCGGCCGTGGCGCGGTGGATGACGACTTTCGGCGTGGCGGTGGCGGCATAAACCAGTCCGGAGGGAGTGGACAGCCAAAGCTCTATAATCGTCATGTCCTGCGGGTCGTAGCGGTAGTGGAAACTGTTGCCCACGTTCTGAATGTGGAAGTTCATGTCCACCAGTCCGTCTTCAGCATACACCATATAGCGGTATTGCCGGCGGTTCTGTTCGAAGATGAACCCCTGCTTGCTGTACTTCACGCTGTCCCGGCTGACGAGCTTGAAGAGTTCCTGCACCTCGTAGGCATCCAGCAGTTCGGCGTTCGGACTGTTGAAGGTGGTGTACATTTCCATGCGCGTCATTCCGGTTTCCGAAGTGGGGTGCTCCATGTCGTTCCACTCCCGGCGGCAACGGATATATTGTTCTTTCATCTCCTCCAGCGTGGGCAGTTGGGCGATGTTGGCCATCACGAGGTCGAGGTTCACGTGGCTGTTTGCCTTCACGGCGGTGATGTTCTGCCCGGTGAAGTTATACAGCTTGTGGAGCACCTGTTGCTGGAAACGCCCGAAAGCGCTCTCTATGCTCTTGGACTGACCGTTGTGGGGCATGGTCGTCTTGTGCAGGTGGCATATCTTGCCGAAGAAAGCCTGTGCTTCGGGCTTCTTGTGTCCGCCCTGGTTGTCGGTCACTATCTCGTGCGGCTTCACCTTCCAGGTTTCCAGTGCCATGCGGTAGGCGTCGTATTGGGTGAGGAAGTTCTCCGCACCGAAAGCGTAGCCCAGGAAGACTTCCGTGCAGGCATCCATCACTTCATACACGTCGATGGTGCGCGCCACCATGCGCTTCTGCTTTTTGTCGTACACCTTGTAGTAAAGATTGAGCTTTGTGCCGTCACCATACCACAGCGTGTTCGGCATTTCCGGCAACTTGGTGTCGAACTGCGGCATGAACTCATTCTTGAAAGCCACTTCACCGTGAACTGCGGCATACCACCACAGCTTAATGCTGGTCTTGTAGAGGTAATTGTTCACCGTCTGCGGAGATTCAATCCGGTTCAGCCCCCTTATTTCCGCCTGCCGGTTGTACTCTTCAAATATCTGCATATCGGTGTATACCGGAAACCTGCTGCGCTTCAGCTTCAGCAACAACCGCCCTTCGCGCGCGCCGACCTTGCGGGCGGACTGGTTGCCCGAATTGCCATTCACAAGTACCTGATAACCATAGCGTTTGTATGCATCGTATTTCTCCAACAGGCGCGGTATGCTCCGGGGCAGTGTGTGCCCGTATCGCTGTCGCAGGTGCTCGCAAAGGGCGAGGAGAGTGTTGCGCACCAGCTTCTTGTTCCTGAACCCGCAAGTGCTGTGCCGGCAGGTCATATCCGCCTCTTTAGCCCTCATGGCGTTCAATACTTTGGCATTCAGTGTGTATTCCGCCTGCCGTTCCAGTGTGATTTTCGGGGTGTGCCTTTTGAAGAACTCCACAGCTTTGCTGTCACTGTTCAGACGTTCGTTCATGGGTAGTTGTGGTTGGGTGAGCTGCTCTTTGGCCCGGGGGTTCCTTGCGTCATAAGCGGCGCGGATGGTCTCCGGCAGACTTTCATAGGCAATCTGCGCTTTCCGCCCGTTGCCTCCTCTTCTGAGTACGCGGAACTTTCCGTCGCGAACATGTTTTTTGTAATTCGCCTGGCTCATTATTCCGCTCCCTACGAGCTCGTCAAACGTCACACACGGTGTCTTTCCAAACATTTCCATAGTCAGAGATTTTATCTTTCAAGAGTTCTTATTCATGAAATATTCAATATCGAACCAGGCGTACACTCCCGGCAAGTGCATCGCCTTGCGCTCATCGCCCGTCTCGTCTTCCATATCGAGGCAGATTTCATTATCTTCTACCTGCATCAGGCAGTCATATTGTTGCAACAATGCCGCCAAATCTGCGAGAAATGCCCGCTCTTTCCCTGTCAGTTTCCTGTCCATATCACATATCCTCCATTATCATCGCCTTTACGGTTTCCCCCTTCGCATTCAGTATCCTTACTGTCTGTGGAGCCTTTTCCTCATCACTCAGCAACTTCGCTCCAAGCTGCGTCAGTGCCACATGCCTCATGCGTGCCGCTTCCAAACTGTTCCGTTTGAAACTCATCGCCAAGCTGACGGTAGGTCTGCTCACTTTAAATACCTTCATAAGGTGAGTATAAGCTTCACCCTTTTTCTTCGGATTTTCCCATTCTATTTTCTTCATACTATAAATAGTTTAATTGTTCGTCTGTCACTATTCTTTCTTGTCATGGGGTCACTTCTCTATTTTCCCATGGCAAGTATCTTCCATTAACCGCTCTTTTCCTTTTCATATTCTGCTCTTTGATTATTGTTTTTATGCGCCTTTTTTCGTTTCTTTGTGCGCTGTAAACGTTTAACCTGATGCAAAGGTATACAGTATTCTGTACCAAACAAAAGGAGATGATATTTATTTTTACAGTAAACTGTATTTTTATATGCTAAACGAGCTCTCTGTACGCTTTCTGAAGGTATTGGAATATCTGATTAATGGAAAGTATGTATCTGACAACAAAGACTTTGCGTCTAAGATATCAGTCAGTGCCTCTTTGATTACGGAAATATCGAAAGGAAGGAGTAATGTTGGATTAACGGCTATCCAAAACACTGTATTGGCTTTCCCTATTGATTCAGATTGGCTTCTCACTGGTCGTGGTTCTATGCTTCGTGACAGTGAAGAGTCGGAAGTTGCATCGGGTTCTCCTCAGACCACTCTTCTGGCTACACTTGAAAGCGATTCTTTCTTATATAAGATGTATAAAGAGAAGGACGATGAGAACAAATCCCTCATCGAAGAGCTTGGCGGTTTAAAAGAGCGTATCCGTCATCTTGAGTCCGAGTTATTGCGATATGACTCCCAACCGGAAAAGTATAAGGAGCGTCATCCGGTTTTAGCCTCGTCGGAGACTGTGAGACCTGTTACTATAAAGTAATATTTTGCAGCCGACTCCGACTCTGCCGATTTTGCCACTGTCCTTTTAAGCAGATTACGAATTCATGTGATAATTAATCTGCATTCCTTATGGTCCCCTGTGAGCTTTCTTCTAAGCAGATTATGGACTTGTGTGATAATTACTAAGCGCGCAGCAATTAGCAAATATGCAGCCGCGCGCACATTTTCGTCACAATAATACCATCTAAAACGTGTATAGTTACTAAAGTTCAACCAATTATACCATTTTTGCACTCCTGTTTCTTCCCTTGCAGAGTTGTATCATCCCCCTGTGAAAGTCTGTTTAAAGCGTTTAAAGATGCGGTACCGAAAGAAATATCACTTCAAGGATGTCTTGTTTCTCAATGCTAAAAAGTATCCCCAACCTCAGTCTTGGTAATTGTTCGAGACATCATTGTATTCCCAACCAGGTATCCCCAACAGTATCCTCAACTCCCCATTTAACAGTTGTGCTATTCCCGCATCCTTATCCTCCTTTTGTTTATTTCTGCATTTAGCAATAATGATGTAAGTCCGGTGCAACCATTCGATTTCATTTCATCCACAAGAGGTTGTATTACTTAATTTGTTGAGTATTAGAGGGTATTCTGCACTTTACTCTCTGTTGGGTTTACATACAGGATGTTTTATTTCTCTTAATAAAGAAGAGGGATAATAAAAAAGAGGGGTTACCACCCCTCTTTCTCTACCTCAAAGCACGGACACTCCTTCGTCCACTCCATCGGTTCCACCTCCCCATTCCCATTCAGGTCCGGACTCAAATCCCGGTGTCCCACAACCCGTGCCTCCGGATAATCCATCTTCAGCGCCCGTACCAATACCTGCAACGAATGTCGTTGCCATTCCGTCCGGGTGTCCTTTGCCAGCCCGTGACTGTCTAGTCCACCCTCATAGCAAATACCGATTGAGTGAGCATTGTACCCACGCGCGTGGGCACCGACCCTCTCGACCGAGCGTGTGGACTTGATATTACCGTTACGGCGAACGTAGAAATGATAGCCGATGCCATCAAAACCACGGAGGCGGTGAGCGGTGTCCAAGTCCTGCTCGGTAAAGGGACGGTCCTCGCAAGTGGCACTACAATGAATGACAATTAAGTCAATTTTTCTCATACTTACGGATTCATCGCATTCGCACTAAAAGCGCCTATTATAGCCGAAGCCACTGCAATAATTACTTTCAAAATCTTGTCCCAAGTCGTTTTTTTCATGTAAATTAGTTATTAGTGATTAATGGTTAGTGATTAGTGATTAACGGGCTGCGCAGCCTTTCATTTTTCATTCTTAATATCTAACGCCGGAGGCGTTAGAACCTATCCCAGTGGGTCTTCTTCCAGACCCCCTTCTCCGCTACCGCCGGAAGAAGAACCGCCGCCACCGGTGGACGAGCTGCCATCTTCCGTCACCAATTCGAAGACAATATTGTTTGGCATTCCTTTGGTGGTGGCGTTGCTGTCATTAGTCAGCCGCAAAGTATTTGCCACCTTGAAGCGGATGTTGACACGTTCAATATTCTTCACCGTACAGTCCTTGGCCACTTCGGTGGCACGACATTTAAAAGTAGTATGGAAAATTCCGAAACCGTCCAAGCGGACACTGTTACCATCGGTCAGAGTTTGGCGCATCTGGCGGACGATGGCTTTGCCTACATGCTCCACATCTTCAGCCGACATTCCACCCAGCGCTTCGATGTCCTGGGCAATACGCGCAAGGTTGAATATTTTAGCATCTTTCGTCTTGCGTTTCAGGGTGAATACCATCGGGGAAGCTGCATCGCCGATTTTCTTGTGGCGCTTTGTGCGCACTACTAAAGCATTTGACATGTTGAATAATGTTTTAAATGGTTACTAATTAATTCCTCAACGTTGATGGGACAAAGATACGGCGTGGGAGCGGGGAAGGCGGAGTTAAGCGAAGATAAGTGGAGATAAGCGGAGTTAAGTGAAGAATAAAGGAGAATAAAAAAAGGGAACCCTAAGGTTCCCCAAAAACATTGACAATAAGTCTCACTTGCGCAGGCGTATAATGTTTGCTCCTGCATTTCATGCCCGTGTCCTGCAAGCGCTGTTCCAGTCCGGGAGCCGTGTGTATCCATTGGTTGAACTGGTTGACTGCAGATTGTTGGCAAACTCCGTGAATGTAACACAATGCCAATTCTCCTTTTCCGTAAGTGCGTATCGGAAAGCGGGCATCAAGTTTCGGATCATCTTCTATTTTCATACCTTGAAGTTTAAGTTGTTTACTGCTTTAAAATATATACAAATGTACTGATTTTTAGTCAAATAAGCAACCCTGTTCCGCTGTGTTTTTCAACCAATTTTCATTGTCGAATTTTGTATTTACCGGTCCCGGTTTATCCCCGTCCGGACCGTGCACGATGTCTTCCTCGCAAGGCCAGTAGCGGCCGTTCAAGCGATTGTAGACGAACTTGGCATCCGTATTAGCACTACCCAGGTGCTTGAAACGGACCTTGTCGATGTAGACGGTGACGAGCTGCTTGGCATCGTCGCGACTTACACAGAGGCAGTAATCGGACATATTACCGAAGTTGGCCGAACCGTTGATGTCGTTCATCTCCACCCGGCGCAGTTCACCGGTGGCGGTGTTGCGGTTCATCTTGCGCGGATGTGCCACGAGGATGACCAGGCATTTGTGCTGCACGGCGAAGCGGCTCAGCTTGCCCAACAGTGAAGTGATGTACATCAGTTCCGTCTGCCCCGGCTCCAATTGTTGGTCCAGACGGTTCAGCGGGTCGATGACGAGGATGCGCACTCCGCGACGGTACACCAGTTGGCGGGCTTTCTCCAGGATATGGTCGATGGTGCAGGAGTCGGTGCCCGGCAAGATGTGCGTCACATTGGCTGTCAGCCAGTCCACGGAATGGTTATATAACTCTTCCGTCATGCCCGGGACAGGGCCGAATTGTAGGCCGGTCAACTTTTCAATCAGCTTGGCATGATGGTAATTGACCGGTGAGTTTTCGGGGCTGAAGTAGGCTATCTTCCATTCATGTCGTAGGCAGAGGCGCAGGACGAGTTCGTCGACGAATTCGGATTTTCCATGACCCGGGCTTCCCGACACCACCGCGGAACGTCCGGTTTCGAAGGTACAGTTTGCATCAAAGTTATCCCAACCGGTATCGGCACCACGGCACAGCCCGTTTTCGAAGAGCGCACGCAGGTCTTCCCGGTAGTCCTCGGCAGTAAATACGTCTTCCAGTGGGATTTCTTCGGCCTGTGCCAGAGTGATGAGAAGACTTTCAGCGCCATAAAGAACCAAATGTTCATTGGCGTCCTTGCATCCGGGACCGAAGTGTACCAGTCGGCAACGTTCCGCTCCCAGGCGGCGAACGAGTTCATGGCGCAGCACTTGTCCGGCGGCATCTTCATCGGCGGCAATGTAAATCACTTTCTTTTGCTCGAAGTGCGTCTCCACGAATCTGTCCATCCAAGTGAGATTACTTTGCGCACCGGCAGGTACGGAGATGACGTCTTTCCGCCCGGCGCTCATGAAGGCGCAGGCATCAAATTCGCCTTCGGTGATGATACATTCCGGCGTGTCGGCAATGGCGTCGATGTTGTAGGGAATCAGCTCGGCGCCGGGCACCATCCTGAAGTGCTTCAGTGCGCTGCGGTACTTGGTGTTGATGAGTATACCATTCTCGAAGTAGTTGAAGCAGAGGCAGTTCTCTATCTCATTGCTGCCCGGTAGCTTGATGCATTCTTCGGTGATGCGAAGCTCTGCGAGCAGGTTTTGGGCGAGACAACGTTCTTGTGTCCAGTACTTTTCCAATTTCTCACTCAACTTTGCTTTTGCGGGGTCGAATGTGGGACGGCGGAAGTGCGAGGGCAGTTGGCTGGCCTTCCGGCGTTGCTCCTGGCGCTGCTGGCGTTGGCGTTCTTCGGCATCATCGGGCACGTAGAGCTTGTAGCCGCAGTGGTGGCAGTAGCAAAGTCCTTCGCTCAGGTTGACGGCGAGCGATTTGTCTCCTTTGTGTCCGCGGGTGTCGTTGCACTTGGGGCAGATGGTTTTAATCTTGCCACTGTTGCGGCCTTTGGTATCGATTCCGTACTGGTGAAAATTTCTCATTGTTCGTTTGACTGTTTTAAGTTTATTTTTTTTAATCGTTTGCTAATGCCGCACTTCAACACCCGCGATGCCACATTTCGCGGGTGCCGATACCACACTTGGACGGCCACGAAGTGTGGCATCAGCCTTGCTGAAGTGTGGCATTGGAGATGTTCAGGTGCGGCGTTTACCCCGCTCAGGTGTGGCGTTTGGGACGTTTAGGTGTGGCGTTTTGCGAAGCCCATGAGTGCGTTGCCTCGTTCCAAAAGGCTGTTGCATCCGGTCGGGGCGGAGCGTTATCGGGGATGGGGCAGCCCAGGTAGGTACGCCGACCGTTGACGAGCTGTTCATAGCGATGAGGGTCGGGTGGGGTGGCGGACTGCTGCTTGGCGTCGAGGGCAAGGAGGGTTACACGCAGGGCTTGCGAAGTTTGCCCGGTCTTTGTGTAGTTGACGAAATAGCGGCGTGCATCGCTCTGTGTCAGCAGGTCGTGCCATTTGTCGTAGATTTTGATATGCTGTTTGAAGCACTCTACGGCCTCCTTGATGTGGCGCATCAGCAGCGTTCCGTAGTCACTTTGCATACAGACCGCTTCCAACCAGGGAGTTCTTTCCGCCAGCTCGTCCACCAACTCCTGCCAGGGACGTACGGGGTGCAACGATGGTTGCGGACGGCCGGAACCATCGCAGACGGTCAGCGAATCATGGCGGACGACTGGAAAATTAACATCATCATCATCAGCAGCAGTTTCTTTTTCTTTTGCTGATGATGTTATTATATCTTTTATATTCTCTTTAAATGACTCCGGTGTTTGTTTTGCATAATCGGTGTCTTCCAGTGAGTTAGCAGAATTTTCCGGTTGATTTTCCGCATTATTCCGAGACGTTTTTTTCTGTTTTTCGTCATTTTTTGGCTTGGAATCGGCGGATTCCCCGTCATTTTTTGCCGTTTTTTTCTCTCTTTTTATCACGGGATTCAGCTCTTCGGGGTAGAAATATCCGTCTTCTTCGAGTTTGAAAAGCCCGTATTCCAGAATGATTTTTGTGAGGTAGGCAAAGGAGATTTTTTTGCTGCTGCAGAACGGGCGCAAATATTCCAGTTGCGCTCTGGGTTCGGGCAGCAGTGCCAGTTTTTCAATAATAATCCAGTAAGCACCGAGGCCTCTCAAGCCCTCTTCATCGAGCAAGTTTCTCATGCGGGGGTCATTCATGGCCATAAGCGAATGCTGTAGATAGAAATTTTTCTTCATCTTTTTTACATCGTTAATTAATAAAATGTTGTGGAAAGATTCTTGCGTAAAGCGGGGTTGCTTGTGGCGGCGACGGCGTTTTTTCGTAGCGTTTTCCTTTTTTGACGGTGCAAAGATAAGCATTGGTGATTCTTACAAGATGTGCGGTCTACTCTCATATTCCTTTATCAGGAAAGTTCTGGAAGCTATTTTATGAGGCAGACCGCACATTTCCTCAAAATATACATTTATGATTTTTTAATAGTTGGAGGAGGTCTGGCACTGGTAGGTGTATTATAGTTCATACACACAAGCATTTGTAAATCAGTCTTGTTGGTTGCCTTTGGTTGGTGTGTGTGTAAACTTGTGAGTAACTTTTCGAATGTGTCCTAACATTCGCTCTACACGCGTACTAATGTTCTTATTGTCTCTAAGCAATTTTTCTATGCCTTGAGCAAATAGGTTAAGTACGATTAATTCCAATCCCACTTGTACTGTTTCGATTTGGAAACTGAACACTACTACGTCATCTCCGTTGGAGATGACTAATTTGAAAGAATTTTTTCATAATTTTGTATAAATGCAGTAAAAAAAGACAAAGGTAGAAATTATAAATTTATTCTTAATTGTATTTAGGTAAACTTTGAAATTTCTTAATAACGTTGTAAATTGTTTCTACGCCTGTCTCTTATACACATCTCCGAGCCCACGAGACATGCGCAGAT
>CAMTFK010000138.1 GCA_947071285.1 uncultured Bacteroides sp.
CACCGGAAACGAAAGACAACGACTTCACCTGGAAAGACTTCCAGGCACGCAATAACAACGAACTGGTAGCCGTATACGGTAACTTCGTGAACCGTGCAATGGTATTGACTCAAAAATACTTCGACGGGCGCGTACCTGCACAAGGTGAACTGACCGACTACGACAAGGAAACGCTGAAAGAATTTGCAGACGTAAAAGCAGAAGTGGAAAAACTGCTCGACGTATTCAAATTCCGCGACGCACAGAAAGAAGCCATGAACCTGGCACGTATCGGCAACAAATACCTGGCCGACACCGAACCGTGGAAACTGGCAAAAACAGATATGGAGCGTGTAGGTACCATCCTCAACATCTCCCTGCAACTGGTTGCCAACCTTGCCATCGCCTTCGACCCGTTCCTGCCATTCAGCTCGGAGACACTCCGCAAAATGCTGAACATGGATACTTTCGAATGGTCTGAACTGGGACGTGACGACCTTCTCCCTGTAGGGCACCAGTTGAACAAGCCGGAATTATTGTTCGAAAAGATTGAAGACGCTACTATCGAAGCACAGGTACAAAAATTGCTCGATACAAAAAAGGCAAACGAAGAAGCCAATTACAAGGCTAATCCAATCCGTCCGAACATCGAATTCGACGATTTCACGAAACTGGATATCCGTGTAGGTACCATTCTTGAATGTCAGAAAGTGCCGAAAGCTGATAAACTGCTGCAATTCAAGATTGACGACGGACTGGAAACACGTACCATCGTATCGGGTATTGCCAAACATTATCAACCGGAAGAACTGGTAGGCAAACAGGTTTGCTTCATCGCCAACCTTGCTCCGCGCAAACTGAAAGGCATCGTCAGCGAAGGCATGATTCTAAGTGCCGAAAACAACGACGGCAGTCTGGCAGTTATCATGCCGGGACGTGAGGTGAAGCCGGGTAGCGAAGTAAAATAATAAAACTTAAATAGGGAATACATGAAAAGCTATCATTGCGCATAGCCTTTTCATGTATTCTTTGCAAATAACATGAGCGAGAATCAGTCACTAAAAGAAAAGACAGCCAAAGGACTATTTTGGGGAGGATTCAGCAACGGCATACAGCAGTTGTTAAACCTGCTTTTCGGAATATTCCTCGCACGGTTGCTCACTCCGGCAGACTATGGAATGGTGGGAATGTTGGCTATCTTCTCCCTCATTGCCAGTTCGATACAGGAGAGCGGTTTCACAGCCGCCCTTGTCAACAAGAAGGAAGTGACACATAACGATTACAATGCTGTCTTCTGGTTCAATGCGGCTATCAGCCTGTCCTTGTATCTGCTGTTATTCCTGTGCGCACCGCTCATTGCCAATTTTTACCATACTCCCGAACTGACACCGCTGGCACGTTATTCCTTCATCGGATTCTTCATAGCCAGCCTGGGAATATCCCACAGCGCCTATCTTCTGCGAAACCTGATGGTGAAACAGCGGGCCCTGTCCTCCGTCATCGGGCTTACCGTATCCGGAATCACCGGAGTCACTCTTGCCTACTTCGGTTTCTCTTATTGGGGTATTGCCACGCAAAGTATCGTTTATGTAGCCGTCAACACAGCCTGTTACTGGCATTTCACCCGTTGGCGACCGAGCTTGCAGTTCAATTTCACCCCGATTAAGGAAATGTTCGGATTCAGCGGGAAGCTACTGGTAACCAATGTATTCAATCACATCAACAACAACCTGTTTTCCGTGATACTGGGTAAATTCTACAGCGAAAAAGAAGTAGGATATTACAACCAAGCCAATAAATGGTGCGGCATGGGCCAACTCTTCATCTCCGGCATGATAAACGGAGTAGCGCAACCGGTACTCACCAAAGTGTCCGACGACCTTGAACGGCAAAAACGGGTATTTCGCAAAATGCTGCGTTTCACCGCTTTTGTCTCGTTTCCCGCCATGTTGGGATTGGGAATCGTATCGGAAGAGCTGATTATCATCACCATCACTGACAAGTGGTATTCCAGCATATTAATCATGCAAATACTGTGTATCAGCGGAGCCTTTGCTCCCATCGCATACCTCTATCAGCAGCTCATCATCAGCAAAGGGAAATCCCGCATCTATATGTGGAACACCATAGCGCTCGGCATAATTCTACTGTCAGGCGTTCTGTTAGTCCACTCACACGGTATCTATGCCATGCTCGCCGTCTATGTATCCACCAATATACTGTGGCTACTGACATGGCACTACTTTGTATGGCAGGAAATAGGATTGAAGCTTCGCCATGCCTTGATGGACATACTTCCTTATGCTGCCATTGCGGCTACGGTTATGGTAATCACCTATTACACCACCCGCTCCATCGAGAATATTTATCTCCGCCTGGCAAGCAAGATAGTGCTTGCTGCAGCACTCTACGTAGCAACCATGTGGGGCAGCCGATCGGTTACTTTTAAAGAAAGCATTCAATATTTCATCAAAAAGAAGACACATGAACCCAAATGACCTTGCCACCCGATACCATCTTCTGAATAGTTCTTTCAAAAAGACGATGATTTATCACATAGGTATAGATGCCGGTTTCTTCACCGAATATACCTATATGCTTCACGCAATGCTTTATTGCCTGCAACACAAAATACAGTTCAAGCTCTACTCCGACGACGCCAACTTCGGATGGGAAAAAGGTTGGGAAGATTGTTTCGCCCCCTTCTGCGAGCAAGTGCACGAACCGTTTCATCACACTTATAACACCCATCGCCTCCCCTCCTGGCAGGCATTGATGAAAGACAAAAAGCTGCCTAAGACGAAGTTACTGAAATGGAAACTGAAAGTAACCTGTAAGAACATCATCGGAAAAGCCCTTGCTTTCTTCACGTATGGCAAACCGGTCCGACTCAACTTCCAAGTGACGTTCAACCCCAACCAGCATTTCCATATCCCCGAACTGGGAATAGACGGTGACTACCTCCACACCTTCCAAAAGCTGACGGAAATCACCTGGAAACTCAACGACACCACCGCACAGGAATGTCTCCAATTTGCCGCCAGCCTGCAACTTCCGCCTCAATACGCAGGATGCCAAATACGCGGAGGAGACAAGATCACCGAAACCAACCTGCTTCCACCGGAACACTACATACGGCTTATTAAAGAAAAGACCGCCCTACGCGACGTCTTTGTATTAACGGACGATTACCGCCTTTTCGAACAAGTACAAACCCTTGCCCCGGACATACACTGGTACACCCTTTGCAGCCCCGACGAAAAAGGATATGTCAACAGCGCTTTCACGCAGACCACCAAAGAGCTGAAACAGAAACAAATGGCACGTTTCCTTTCCTCGATACAGATATTGATGGACGCCTCCGTCTTTATAGGAAGCATCACTACCGGCCCCAGCCTGTTCCTATTGAAGAAATTCTATCCGGACATCAATCCGGCAGACTGTCTGCTCAAGGACTTTCCGCAAGCATCCGTCCTTCCCATACCGGGACGAGGACAAGTGGCCACCGAATTTATGCAAGGAAACTCAACATGCAAGGGAACTTAAAATGATAGTAACTTAAAGTTATAGTAACTTAGCAATATAATTACTACTTTTGTAGCACAACGTGCATTAACCATTTCCGATGAACAAGAAATATACAGCCGAAGAGCTTGATTTATTACATGCCGAACTCTACGACATATTGGGAGAAACCATCCGGGTGTGTCAGAAGCACAACATTCCCTATTTTGTGATTGGCGGCACGGCAATCGGTGCACTCTACGACCAGGCGATTCTCCCCTGGGATGATGATATTGACATAGGCATGACGCGGGAGAACTACAACAAATTTCTGAAAGTAGCTCCCGAGGAACTGGGTCCTTCCTACTTCCTTTCATGGATAGAGACAGACCCTCATACTCCGTATTATTTTGCCAAAGTCAAGAAAAACGACACCCTTTTTGTAGAAGAAATGTTCAAGAATGTCCCGATGCATCCGGGCATTTTTGTCGATATATTCCCATTCGACAAAATTCCCGACAACAAGCTGCTGCGAAGAATACAATCCGAAGCACTCGGCTTCCTCAAATGCTGCCTGATGGGAAAAGAGATATGGATGTGGAAACACTTCGGTACATGTGAAATAGAGAACCCCACGAACCGGGGAGCCTTCTCCTGTTTCCTGAACAGGGTAGTCGACCTGCTTTTCTCTAAAAAAGCAATCTACCGCATGCTGGTGTCAGTTCAAAGCTGTTTCAACTCACGAAACACTCGTTACTATAACAACGTAATGGCCACTGCCGACCACGTAACCGTAGAAAGCATCCGCCACCTGCAACCCGTGAAATTCGGCCCTCTCACAGTGACCGCCCCCGACGACCTGGAAGGATTTTTGCGTTACAACTATCCAACCCTGCATCGATTTACAGAAGAAGAGCAGGAAAAAGTGAACAACCACTATCCTGCCGCCCTGTCATTCAGTACAACCCCAAAACAAGAACTATGAATATGAAATCCGCTTTAGTAGACGTCCCGGTACTTATCCTGTTCTTCAACCGCCCGCAACAGTTGTCGCAAGTGTTCGAGCAAGTGAAGAAAGCGCGTCCGTCCCGCCTCTTCCTCTATCAGGACGGAGCACGAAACGAACGTGACCTGCCCGGAATAGAAGCCTGCCGTGAAATCGTATCACAGATAGACTGGGAATGTGAAGTAGAACGGCTTTATCAGGAAAAGAATTTCGGCTGCGACCCTTCGGAGTACATTTCGCAGAAATGGGCCTTTTCGAAAGTCGACAAGTGCATCGTATTGGAAGACGACGATGTGCCCGCCGTCTCCTTTTTCCAATTCTGCAAGGAGATGCTGGATAAATACGAACATGACACCCGCATCAGCATGATTGCCGGATTTAACCCCGAAGAAATCACCCAAGATATGCCCTACGACTATTTCTTTACCACCACCTTCTCTATCTGGGGATGGGCAAGCTGGAAACGGGTAGTCGACCAATGGGATGAGTTCTACAACTTCCTGGACGACTCCTTCAATATGCAACAACTGGAACAGCTTATCAAGGAACGCAAATTCCGGAGCGACTTTATCTACATGTGCCAGCGTCACCGGGAACAACAGAAAGCCTTTTATGAAACGATCTTCCACGCCTCCATACTGTTCAACTCCGGGCTAAGCATCGTGCCTACCCGCAACATGATTAATAACTTGGGAGCAACGGCAGATTCCACCCATTTCGCCGGCTCGATTCATACCCTGCCCAAAGGTTACCGCCGCATCTTCACGATGAAGCGCTATGAGGTGGATTTTCCACTGAAACATCCCCGCTACGTCATCGAAAACGTTGCCTATAAAGAGAGCGTTTACCGCATCATGGGCTGGGATCATCCGTGGATCAAGATCGGACGTTCGTTCGAAGAACTGTTCCTCAACCTGAAATACGGCAATTTCTCCATCATTACGAAAGCTGTCAAAAACCGAATCAACAAATGGCTGAAAAGAAACAAGCACCACTAAATAAGTTGCTTACTATTTATTTTTACCATACCCGCCTCACACGGGAAAGCTACGAGGAATGGAAAGAATATAAATTCCCCGGACACATTTTATACGGACTTCCTTTACTGGAGAATTACGGAATACACTCCGTGATGCACAAATGTAAATATTTCTCCGGCCGTCTGAAACTCATGCTTTACGCCACCAAAGAGATTCTCTTCTGCAAGGAGAAATACGACGTCCTCTACGCCACCTCTTTCCGGGGTATAGAGCCCGTCATCTTCCTCCGTGCACTGGGACTGTACCGCAAGCCCATCGTGATCTGGCATCATACGGCAGTCGTGACCAATCCCAAACCGTGGCGCGAACAAATCTCCCGCCTTTTCTACAAAGGTATAGACCAAATGTTCCTGTTCAGTCGGAAACTGATTCAGGACTCGCAGAAAACCCGGAAAGCACCGTCCCACAAACTGAAACTCATCCATTGGGGACCGGATCTTCCTTTCTACGACCACCTGCTTGCAGAAATGCCCGACCGGAAGCCCGAAGGATTTATCTCCACCGGCAAAGAAAACCGGGACGTAGACACCTTGCTCCAGGCATTTGCCGCAACGAACGAGAAACTGGATTTGTACATTGCCGTCTCATGCGGTAACATCAACTACAAAAAGATCATCGACCCGTATGCATTGCCCGACTCCATTCGCATCCATTATACCGACGGAGTGATTCCCTACGAACTGGGGAAACTGGTGGCACGCAAAAGTTGTATCGTGATCTGCTGCCTGGACTTCCCCTATACCGTAGGACTGACCACGCTCGTGGAAGCATTCGCCCTCGGCATCCCCGTCATATGTTCGCGCAACCCCAACTTCGAAATAGACATCGATAAGGAAGGAATAGGCATCACCGTAGAATATAACGACGTACAAGGCTGGATAGACGCTATCCGCTACATCGCCGACCACCCCGAAGAGGCACGGCGCATGGGAGAGAATGCCCGCAAACTGGCGGAAGAACGTTTCAACCTCGAAATCTTTTCACGCGAAATAGCAGAAAGCTTGCTGGAAATATCAAACATTTCCTCTAAAAACCGTACATTTGCATAAACTTTTGCCCATGAGAGTCCTGATTATAAATACATCTGAACGAATAGGAGGAGCGGCCATTGCAGCAAGCCGGTTGATGGAGTCACTGAAAAACAACGGCATCAAAGCCAAAATGCTGGTACGTGACAAACAGACCGACCAAATCAGTGTTGTCCGCTTAAAAAGTAACTGGTTGCAAGTGTGGAAGTTCATGTGGGAACGGATTGTGATCTGGAGTGCCAACCGTTTCCGGCGTTACCATTTGTTTGACGTAGACATCGCCAACACAGGTACAGACATCACCTCACTCCCGGAATTCCGCCAGGCCGACGTGATCCATCTGCATTGGATCAACCAAGGGATGCTCTCACTGCAAGATATACGGAAGATACTAACCTCCGGCAAACCCGTAGTCTGGACCATGCACGATATGTGGCCATGCACCGGCATCTGCCATTACGCACGGGAATGTAAGAACTATCAGCAAGAGTGTCACGACTGCCCTTACATCTACAAAGGCGGCGGTCGGAAGGATTTATCTTACCGCACTTTCCGCAAGAAGCAAAAGTTATACAGCTACGCTCCCATTCATTTCGTCACATGTAGTCACTGGCTGAAGGAACAAGCCCGGGTCAGTGCATTATTTGAAGGGAAAAGCGTGACCAATATTCCGAACGCTATTAATACCAACTTGTTCAAACCCATGAACAAGAAGGAAGCGCGTGCCAAATTCATGTTGCCGGAAGGTAAGAAACTAGTTTTGTTCGGCTCATTAAAGATCACCGATAAACGAAAAGGGGTCGACTATCTGATTGGGGCATGCAAACTGTTGGCAGAAAAGCATCCGGAATGGAAAGACTCACTGGGTGTAGTCGTATTCGGCAACCAGTCGCAGCAGTTACAGGAACAACTTCCTTTCCATGTATACCCGCTCCCTTATATCAAAAATGAGCATGAAGTGGTGAATATCTACAATGCCGTAGACCTCTTCGCCATCCCGTCTCTGGAAGAGAATCTTCCCAATATGATTATGGAAGCAATGGCCTGTGGAGTGCCTTGTGTCGGTTTTAATGTGGGAGGTATCCCCGAAATGATCGATCATCTGCACAACGGCTACGTGGCACAATACAAATCCTCGGAAGATTTTGCCAACGGCATACATTGGATATTGACGGAACCGGAATACAACGAACTCTCTGCACAGGCCTGCCGCAAGGTTCTGGGCAATTATTCGGAGAGCATCGTTGCAAAGAAATATACAGATGTCTACAATAAAATAACGGAGAAATATGCATAGTGTCCATCCTACTCCCAAGTTCTCTATCATTACGGTGACATACAATGCTGAAAAGGTATTGGAAGACACGATTCAAAGTGTAATCTCACAAACCTATCATCATATAGAATACATTATCGTGGATGGAGCTTCCAAGGATGGAACCCTCTCTATTATCAACCGCTACCGGTCACGCATACACACCGTCGTCAGCGAACCCGACAAAGGACTGTATGACGCTATGAATAAGGGCATCGCCCTTGCCAGCGGTGATTATCTCTGTTTCCTGAATGCAGGCGACTGTTTTCATGAGGATGATACGCTGCAACAAATGGTGCACACCATCAACGGCAATGAACTGCCCGATATACTTTACGGAGAAACCGCTATCGTAGACAAGGACAGGCATTTCCTGCGGATGCGCAGATTGTCCGCCCCTGAAACGCTCACCTGGAAAAGTTTCAAACAGGGAATGTTAGTCTGCCACCAGGCATTCTTCCCCCGCCACACGCTCGTAGAGCCATATAATCTGCAATATCGCTTTTCTGCAGATTTCGACTGGTGCATCCGCATCATGAAGAAAGCACGTACTTTGCACAATACCCACCTGACAATCATCGACTATCTGGAGGAGGGAATGACTACCCGGAATCAGAAAGCATCCCTCAAAGAAAGATTTCGGATCATGGCAAAGCACTATGGACTGATCGGAACCGTGGCGCATCATGCATGGTTCGTGATCCGTGCAGTTACTCACCAGTAGGCGAAGGCATATAAAGCATCACCTGGTCTAATATCACTCCTTCGTCCAATGCCTTGATTACCAATTTGTGGGACTTCTTTCCGGATACCGGAAGTCGAACCGTTCGGATGGCTTGATTGCGCAGCACGTTCTCTTTCCATTCTTCACTCCGTCCTTTCGTTTCATAAGAGATCACTTCAGGCGCTGCATCGTCCAACGATATTGAGAAACGTAATTGATCTCCTCTCACAGGATGATTAGGCAACAAGCGGATGTCAACCTCTACCGAGTCTGTTTTCCAGTTGTCAAAAGAGAACATCAGTGCATCTCCCTTGTCAATGCCTGTCGCTTTGCTTTCATATCCCAGGCCCTCACAAATAGCAGAAGTTCCTTTCCGCGCATTCAAGGTCTTACTATTCGGGATATTCTTCCCATCCAAGCCGTTCCATTTATAGATAGCTACACGCTCTTTCATCATCGGAGAAGTAGCCGTTTTTCTTTCCACGCGATTGAATACGGGGAGTTTTCGGGGTTGGAAATCCATCATGCGGTTCCACTTTCCATCTTCCAGTGAGTTATACTGTTTTGTCAATACTACAATGCTGTCATAGGCAAGATCACTTTTCTCCCAGTCCGCTTTTCCGTGGCGGGCTAATTGGGCATATAGCAATTTCCGGTTCATCTGTGTAGCAGCTTGCACCGGGTATTTCACCAATTCAAAATAGGCACTTTGTCTGCCGGATGGGATTTTCAAAGCTGCCCGTTCCACTGTCTCCGACAATTTATCATAAGCCTGCAAACGTCCGTTGATTTCTTTTTCACTCCATGGGAGATCTTTGACAACACGATAAACAGGATCTTTCTCCTCTTCCCTCGTATTTCCCATAAATTCAGGTTTACGAATATGGGCCAGACGATAGTGTTCCTGCATCACAGGTAATACTGCCTTTGCGCACGAAGCTCCCAATTCCCGTTCCAGCCAGTGTTTCAGATGAGAGGTCACTCCTTCCGAGGCCACCGCTTCTATATTCCAGGCCATATCCATAAACAACTCTATCTGATACTCGGCAGGCTTGATATCTCCGACGTTCAGTATCCACATCTTCTGTATGCCTCGATCGTAAGCCAGCTTCATTTGTTGGAAAATCAGATACGGGCTCATCGTACTCAACCAGAGATGGTCGTGCGGACGTCCCCAATAAGAAACATGATAATAGACTCCATTCCCTCCTTTACGTGCACATTCTTCGGCCGTAGGAAAATGGCGGATATAGCCATAGTTATCGTCACACCACATCAATGTTACATCATCGGGCACCTGTAATCCGGCATGATAAATGTCGAGTACCTCTTTATAAGGGATAAAAACCTGCGGGACTTTAGTTACATCCTTATCAACATATTTTTCAATCAACCCGCGTTGATCTGCAAACACACGATCTATTACGGCCTTCTGTTCTTCCACCGTCTTCGCTCCCTGCATCTTACCATCGTGTACACCACGCATACCCAACGTATAGAGTATTTCCTGATCTGCCACCTCTTTTACACGGTCTTCCCAGAATTTGTAAACAGCCGGAGCATTATTCACATAATCATAAGCCCCTTCCCCTCTTCGTTTCCACTCGCCGGCAGCGCTGCAAGCCATCGGTTCGCAATGGGAAGCACCGATGAAGATTCCATATTTCTTGGCAGCTTCCCGATTGCCTTTGGTCAGGAAGAAAGGAAGTGTACATTCGTGCATTGCAGGCCAATAGGTGTTGGCACGCAGACGAAGTAAGAGTTCAAAAATACGCTCGTTGGTACGCGGGCCTATCTCACCTTTCACTTTTGAAGGTTCATAGGTCCGACTGCTCCATGGCATCAAGCCCCAGTCTTCATCATTAATAAATATACCCCGATATTCCACCGAAGGAGCCTGAAGACTTTGGAATTTGGAAGATAGCTTAAAAAGTTTCTTCTTTTCCGGAGTTACGTCCGCCCACCATTCCCAGGGAGAGACACCTAACAAACGGGATATTTCGAGTATTCCATAAGCCGTACCATGTTTGTCACTGCCGGCTACGATCAATTTACCCTCCGGAGAAACAGATAATAGAAAAGCCTGCTTCTTGCCTTTTAGCGCAGAAACATCTATGCCAGTCCGGCTGATAAGCTCACTCTGCCCCACCGTTCCTATCACAATTTCACCTGTTTTCTCATTCGTTTGGGTAGTCGACGACAATACTGTCTGAATATCACGCTCCAGCATCTCCAATGCGGTTCGTACAACCTGTTCTTCAGAAGGGCTGCAAACGATGACAACTGTTTGACCGGAAGTCAAAACAAAATCCTTACTACGAATCGGTAAAGCAACTATTAAAAAGATGAAAAAAGAAAACAGAAGTTTATGTCTCATAGGTTCTATTATTTATAGAAGACAAAATTACAGGTTTGCAGAAAATGTACTATAGAATAGTGTACAATTTCATAGAATTCTGTCCGGCCTATTTAAAATGTAGCAGGCAACGCAAGCAACTGATACATCAGCGTTCGTGCCATGCGTATCTGTCCTTTCGTGCTGGGATGCAAACGATCATATCCCGCATCGTAGAAATAAATCAGTTGTTCTTCCACCATCGGATTCAATCCGGTTACCGCATTAAAATCAATCACGGGGACTCCCCACACATTGCCGGCTTCTTTAACAGCCTGCACGTAGGCATCCACATATTCGCCACAACTATTCTGGTAGTTTTCATCCGGTTGCACATTCGTTTCTCCAAAATTGGCCAGTGAACGGTGCAACGGGGTCAGCAACACAATCTGCTTGTCCGGGAAGAGTTGTTTCAGTCTATTGATTCCTATGTTGATACGTCCCTTATACGTGCTTCCATCCATTATAGGAGTGCGTTTCTTACGGGTTTCCAGCTTTTGGGTTTGCCCACGGGCTGCCATCACTTGTTCTTCTGTTTCCGTAAACCATTCTCCAATAGGTACACCGTCATTAAAATCATTCGTACCCATCAAAATCACGATAGCATCTACTTCTCCACCGTGTTCTTTCTTCAGTTGCTCGGCTTGCCGGGGCACATCATTCCATTGCCTGCCACTGATACCATATACATAAGGAGTGATTCCCAGCCATTCCTGCAGAAAATCCCAGTATTTCTTTATCTTGTCACCATAACAGTTGGGATCTGTAATAGAGTCTCCCAAATATCCCACTCTTTTTCCTTGCCACG
>CAMTFK010000139.1 GCA_947071285.1 uncultured Bacteroides sp.
CAAAGGTACAACATTATTATTAAAAACCAAGTGAATGGTTAAAATATTTATGTTATATAACATGTTTTATATCTCTGGAGGTCTTCTATAGGCATCATTGTTCGCTTACTTATCCTTATTGCGAGCAGCGAACATTCCGTTGCTATTCTCGTTCAATAAAGGGTACGAAGCATATATTTTCGCTATATTAGTATGAGTAGCGGGAATTTTCCCTACTTTTGCACTGTATTATTCATTAATTTAAATAGACAACTTGATATGCAACCATTGAGCACAGAGCTTATTCTCATCCGTGTCACGGGTGAAGACCGTCCGGGATTGACTGCGTCAGTCACGGAAATTTTAGCAAAATACGACGCTACTATCCTTGATATTGGTCAGGCTGACATTCATAATACGCTATCACTCGGTATCTTATGTAAGACGGAGGAGCAACATTCCGGCTTTATTATGAAGGAATTGCTTTTCAAAGCATCTTCCCTGGGAGTCACTATTCGCTTCTATCCTATTTCGGTGAAAGAATATGAGGATTGGGTAAATATGCAGGGGAAAAACCGCTATATCCTTACGTTGCTGGGACGTAAGCTATCTGCCCGTCAGATTTCTGCGGTTACTCGTATCCTATCTGAACAAGGAATGAATATTGATGCCATCAAACGTCTGACCGGACGTATTCCGCTGGACGAATGCGATTCGCGTACCCGCGCTTGCATCGAGTTTTCTGTCCGGGGTACTCCCAAAGACCGCATTGCTATGCAGGAGCAACTGATGAAGTTGGCCAGTGATCTGGAAATGGATTTCTCTTTCCAGCTCGATAATATGTATCGCCGTATGCGCCGTCTGATATGTTTTGATATGGACTCCACGCTGATTGAAACGGAAGTTATCGACGAATTGGCTATACGCGCCGGTGTGGGTAATGAAGTGAAGGCAATCACCGAACGTGCCATGCGTGGCGAGATAGACTTTACAGAAAGTTTTCGTGAGCGCGTGGCTTTACTGAAAGGCTTGGACGAATCCGTAATGCAGGAAATAGCAGAGAGCCTGCCTATTACGGAAGGTGTAGACCGATTGATGTATGTACTGAAGAAGTATGGTTATAAGATTGCCATTCTTTCCGGTGGTTTCACCTATTTCGGCCAGTACCTGCAAAAGAAATATGGTATTGACTACGTATATGCCAACGAATTGGAAATTGTGGACGGTAAACTGACCGGTCGCTACCTGGGCGACGTAGTGGATGGCAAACGGAAAGCCGAGTTATTGCGTCTCATTGCACAAGTGGAGAAGGTAGACATTGCCCAGACTATTGCTGTGGGTGACGGAGCCAATGATCTTCCGATGTTGGGCGTTGCTGGCTTGGGTATTGCGTTCCATGCTAAACCAAAAGTGGTGGCCAATGCTAAACAATCTATTAACACCATCGGCCTGGATGGAGTACTTTATTTCCTGGGCTTCAAAGATTCCTACATCGATTTGCCGAAGTAGCCTGAACTATTCCGCAAATATATTTGTTTCATATAGTGACATATATATTTGCGGAACCTCTTAAATAATAATACTATGAAGAGAATCAGGAATCTATTCTATCTCTCTTTACTTTTGATTGTACCCGGCCTTCCTGCCGTTGCACAAAAGCAATTTCATGCTACTCTACCCGATTCCATAACTACTGTTGGATATGCCACAGGCCTTCGTAAGAACCTTTCCGGACTGGTAGAAAGAATTACCGAAAATCAGATGAATAAGGATCAGATAACCAATCCGCTGGATGCTATTCGCGGACGGGTGCCCGGACTGACCATTCTAAAAGGTTCAAACGGTCCTGCTGCACTCGATGCTGTCCGTTTACGTGGTACCACTTCACTGACTACCGGAAACGACCCGTTGATTATAGTAGATGGTGTTTTCGGTGATTTAAGTATGCTCACATCTATTTATCCGGCAGACATTGAAAGCTTTGTGATTCTGAAGGATGCTTCGGAAACGGCACAATATGGTTCCCGGGGTGCATCGGGAGTAATCGAAATCACTACAAAGAAAGGTATCAGCGGGCGTACGAGCGTTAATTACAATGGTAGCTTCGGGATCGCCTCAAGTTATAAAACCGTGAGAATGCTTAGTGGAGACGAATTTCGTAGCGTGGCCCGGGAACGTGGTATTTCTATTACTGATTTGGGTAGCAATACCGATTTTCAGAAAGAGATAGAACAAACCGGATTACAGCATAATCATCACATTGCTTTTTCCGGTGGCACGAATACTTCTAACTATCGTGTCTCACTTGCCCTGATGAATCGTGAAGGGGTTATCGTCAATGAAAAATTGCAGAACTTCACTTCGAATATGAATATGACGCAGTATGTTTTCGATAACTTCCTGAAATGTGACCTTGGTATGTTCGGTTCCATACAAAAAGAGCGTAACTTGGTGAATCTGCATAAGGTGTTCTATTCGGCAGCTTCATTCAATCCCACCTTTCCTAATCACAAAAATCCGGAAACCGGGAGTTGGGACGGGAGTGCCTTTGCCAGCCAGTTATCTCACCCACTGGCATGGATGGATGTGAATGATAAGGATGCTACGTCGCACATCAGTACACATGCCCGGTTGACGTTTAACTTGTCCGAAGCATGGAAACTGACTCTTTTTGGTTCTTATACCTATAATGTAATAGAAGATTCACAGTATCTGCCTGTGGCTGTTTGGGCGAATGGGCAGGCATACAGAGGAACTAAAAAGATGGAGTCATTACTTGGCAACCTGGTGCTATCCTATAAAAAGGAGTGGCGAAAGCATTTCTTTGATATTTTAGGACTGGCAGAATTGCAGAAAGATCAATATACAGGTTACTATGTTACAGCTACAAAGTTCAGTAGCGATGATGCCGGTTACAATAATCTGCAAGGAGGTGCTCTTCGTCCGTGGGAGGGTACTGGTTCCTATTATGAAGACCCACGTCTTGTCTCTTTTATGGGACGTGTGAATTATACCTATAATGACCGTTATATCCTGACGGTGAACGCTCGTGGAGACGCTTCTTCCAAGTTTGGGAGTAACCATAAGTGGGGATTTTTTCCGGCGGTATCAGTAGCGTGGGTAGTCAGTAATGAGAAGTTCATGAAGAAGCTGCCTTTTATTGACAATCTGAAAATTCGTGCCGGATACGGATTGGCGGGCAATCAAAATGGTATTGACTCGTATACTACATTGAACCTGATGCGTCCTAATGGCGTGGCTCCGGTCGGTTCCTCGCCTGTAGTCACAATGAATAAGTTGCGGAATACGAATCCCGATCTGAAGTGGGAGGTGAAACAAACATTCAATGCCGGTATAGAGGTAGCTTTGTTGGGCAACCGGTTGTTGCTGACGGCAAACTACTATAACTCTAAGACGAAAGACATGCTCTATCTTTATAATGTCAGTGTGCCGCCTTTTACTTACAACACTTTGCTGGCAAACATAGGTTCTATGCGTAATTACGGAACAGAGTTATCCATTGGCATTACTCCGCTTAAAACCAAAGATATGGAGCTGAATATCAATGCCAATCTGACCTTCCAACAGAACAAACTGCTTTCCCTCAACGGAACATATCAGGGCGAGCAGATTTCAGCAACCGAGTATAAAAGTCTTGCCGGACTGGATGGTGCCGGATTTCATGGCGGATACAACCATATCGTTTATCAGATTGTAGGCCAGCCGTTAGGCGTATTCTATTTACCTCATTCCACAGGATTGGTATCTGATGGCAATGATGGTTATACTTATCAGATTGCCGATCTCAATGGGGGTGGTGTTAGCTTGGAAGATGGTGAAGACCGTTATGTGGCAGGACAAGCTGTACCGAAAACAATTCTTGGCTCTAATATAAGTTTCCGCTACAAGGACTTTGACATATCGTTGCAGATTAACGGTGCTTTTGGTCATAAAGTCTACAACGGCACCTCACTGACTTATATGAATATGAATAGCTTTCCTGACTACAACGTCATGAAGAAGGCACCTGCCCGGAACATAAAAGACCAGACTGCCACGGACTATTGGTTGGAAGATGGTGACTATATCAACTTCGATTATGTGACGGTAGGCTGGAATGTCCCGCTAAAGAACGCCAGCTATTTGCAGTCGCTCCGTTTGTCACTGACAGTCAATAATCTGGCTACCATTTCCAGCTATTCGGGACTGACTCCCATGATAAACAGCTCGTCGGTGAACTCTACTTTAGGTATAGATGATAAACGTACCTATCCTCTATATCGTACATATACCATTGGACTAAGTGTAAACTTCTAAACCCTAAAGCTATGAAACGTTATTCCATATTCTGCATTTTAGCCGCCCTTTGCTGGTTCGCAACTTCATGCGATGATTTCCTGAAAGAGAAACCCCGCGATGCACAACCCGAAGAAGAAGGCTATCGCAATATCTCCGAACTTTATCTTAACGCAGTCGCTTCCCTTTACAACTATGTTGGTGGTAACTCTGATAGCCAGGGTTTGCAAGGAACAGGTCGCGGTGTATACGATCTGAATACTTTTACTACTGACGAAGCCATAATGCCTACCCGGGGCGGCGACTGGTATGACGGTGGTTTCTGGCAAGGCCTATTCCTGCACAAATGGGGTGTTAATAATGATGCAATACAGGCCACCTGGGAGTATCTCTATAAAGTAGTCATGCTTAGTAATAGTTCCTTGGAACATATAGAAACTTATGCTCTCAACCATTCCGATGCGGAGCTTCCCGCTTATCGTGCCGAAGTCCGCGCTTTCCGTGCCATGTACTATTATTATCTGATGGATTTATTTGGGCGTATTCCGGTAGTTGTGGCTTCTAAGGTAGCCTCCAAAGATATTGTGTTGAGCGAACGTAAGGAAGTATTCGATTTTATATTCAGGGAGTTACAGGAATCCGCTCCACTCCTGCCCGCTGAATTCAGTAACCGTTCGGGCAATTACTACGGACGTCTGACACGTCCCGTTGCCTACTTTTTACTTGCGAAGCTGGCGCTGAACGTTGAAATTTATACAGACAATGATTGGACGGACGATACACATCCCGACGGGAAAGCAATCTTTTTTGATGTAGATGGCAGCGTATTCAATGCCTGGCAAACAGTGGAAGCTTATTGCGATAAAATTACCGCCCTTGGTTATCGTCTTGAGCCGGACTACACTGATAACTTTGCTGTATATAATGAAAGCTCTGTTGAAAATATCTTCACTATTCCGATGAATAAGACATTGTATACCAATCAGATGCAATATCTTTTCCGCTCACGCCACTACAACCATGCTAAAGCTTTGGGACTATCCGGTGAGAACGGTTCAAGTGCTACTATCGAAGCTTTGCAGACCTTTGGATATGAGACCGATGAACAAGATCCACGCTTTGATTATTGTTATTATGCCGGTACAGTCTATGATCTGAAAGGGAATGTCGTAAAATTGGATGATGGAACGGTTTTAGTTTATGAACCCTGGAAGGTTAAGTTGGATTTATCTGATGAATCTTATGAGAAGACTGCCGGTGCCCGTATGAAGAAATATGAGATAGACGATAAAGCGATGAAGGACGGCAAATTGATGGAAAATGATATTGTTCTGTTTCGTTATGCTGATGTGTTGTTAATGAAGAGTGAGGCTAAAGTACGCGACGGACGTAATGGAGATGAAGAACTGAACCTGGTGCGTGCCCGCGTTGGAGCATCGCAACGTACTGCAACCTTAACAAACCTTCTTGCCGAGCGCCAGATGGAATTTGCCTGGGAAGGTTGGCGGCGTCAGGATTTAATCCGCTTCGGTCAGTTTACTCGTGCTTACAGCAGTCGTCCGCAATTGCCTGATGAAGAAAGCGGATATACTACTGTCTTTCCTATCCCTGAGAAAATCAGACAGATGAACCCGGGATGGAAACAGCATCCGGGGTATTAAGGGAATGAGCCGCAAAGTAGCTTTATTCTTTTGCGATAATCACTTTATTTCCTATCTTTGCGGCTAAATAAAAAAGAAACATGAAGTTTTCCGAACTACAACTGAATGACCAGGTGCTTGATGCGCTGGAAGCCATGCGCTTCGATGAGTGTACACCTATACAAGAGAAATCCATTCCCGTTATACTTGAAGGTAGAGATTTGATAGCCGTAGCGCAAACCGGAACCGGTAAGACTGCCGCCTATTTGCTGCCGGTACTGAACAAACTTTCCGAGGGCGGACATCCTGAAGATGCTATCAATTGTATTATCATGTCGCCCACACGAGAATTGGCGCAACAGATAGACCAGCAGATGGAAGGTTTCTCTTATTTTATGCCTGTCAGTAGCGTGGCTGTTTATGGAGGTAACGATGGAATACTTTTTGAACAACAGAAGAAAGGCCTGATGCTAGGTGCTGATGTTGTGATAGCTACTCCGGGACGTTTAATTGCCCACCTTAGTCTGGGTTATGTCGATCTCTCCCGTGTCTCCTATTTTATCCTCGATGAAGCTGACCGTATGCTCGATATGGGTTTCTTCGACGACATCATGCAGATTGTGAAGTATCTGCCCAAAGAGCGGCAAACCATCATGTTTTCTGCTACTATGCCTGCCAAAATACAACAACTTGCTAACACTATCCTCAATAATCCCGCCGAAGTAAAGCTTGCCGTTTCCCGTCCTGCTGACAAAATAGTACAAGCGGCCTATGTTTGCTACGAGAATCAGAAGCTGGGCATTATCCGTAATCTTTTTGCCGAACAAACTCCGGAGCGCGTTATTATTTTCGCATCGTCCAAACTAAAAGTAAAAGAAGTGACGAAAGCGTTGAAATTGATGAAGCTGAACGTAGGCGAAATGCACTCTGACCTGGAGCAGGCACAGCGTGAGGAAGTGATGCATGAGTTTAAGGCCGGTCGAATAAATATCCTTGTAGCTACTGACATTGTGGCGCGTGGTATTGATATTGACGATATTCGTCTTGTTCTCAACTATGATGTTCCGCATGATAGTGAAGACTATGTTCACCGTATCGGTCGTACGGCGCGTGCCAATAACGACGGTGTTGCTTTGACTTTTGTCAATGAGAAAGAACAGAGCAACTTCAAACAGATAGAGAATTTTCTGGAGAAAGACATTTATAAAATACCTGTACCGGAGGAATTGGGTGAAGCACCCGAATACAAACCCCGCAGTTACGATGGTGGCAGACGGAATTTCCACTCTAAGGGAGGTCGTAATGCGAATCGAGGTGGTGGAAATGCCCAGAAAAAAGGTAATGCTTCGAGAGGAAGAAGCGGTGCTCCGAAGAGGAATAATAATACTTCGGGGAGCAATCAGAAATAAGAGGATATTTTCCTGGAATATAATTTATCTGATGGTGGAGATTACTCCACCATTTTTATATGCAGTTGTTTGTCGGGACTGATAGTCAGGTTCACGAGGTGATAAACAGAACTTTCCGGAACGCGTAGTGTTGCCTCATAGTGATATCCTTTTCCATCTACTCCCATGAAATTCATATCAGTAAGGATGCTTTGCTTCAATTCTTCTTCTGGGAAGATGTCTGCAAACATTTTCTTGGTTATATCTTTTCCATACAGCAGATTCCGTCCTTCGTATACACAAATATGTATCACATTATCATAATATACATTATCTATGCCTATGCCTTCTTCAGAATAGGAAGTCTTTATCACTTTCATTTGGGAAGGGTTGATATAGACATAGCCTCGATAGCGCGTACCTTTATATACTACCACGCTATCCTTTTTCACTACTTCCGGCATGCTGGGAGTGATTTCTGTTTCTTGGTTGGAAAATGCCAGTGTATCTTCCGGATTATCTGACTTATACAACTTCACAATCTCATCAGAGAGACTGTGGAACCAAAAACTATATTCCGTTTGCCGATCTATCTTATAAGCTATTGGTGTGTTTCCACGCACGTATATCGTATCGCGGATAACTTTAAAGTAAACAGGCAGATTCTGTGGGTCGAGATAATAGATCGTATCGCCGTTAATACGCATTAACGGTATATCCGTCTCGTCATCCAGCCATATGCCTTGCAAAAGTCTTTTTGCGGTCAGGTCTTCCTTGTCAGAAGCCTCTCCGTTTTTAGCGTTGTTGCAAGAAGCCAGCATCATAACGAGCACCATGGAAATAGCACCCCACTTTATCATAGCTCCCTCTGTTTTGTTAAATTCTTAATGTCCAATGCAATGGTAAGCAAAACCTTGCTCTTCCATATCTTTTTTATCATAGATATTACGTCCGTCCAGCACTACTGCCTGCTCCATAGTCTTCTTGATAACTGCCCATGACGGCAAGCGGAATTCTTTCCATTCCGTAACCAGCATCATGGCATCGGCATCGAGCACGGCATCATACATATCCTTTGCATAATAAATGCTATCACCTATTCGGCGGCGGCATTCGTCCATTGCAGCAGGATCGTAAGCACGCACTTTACATCCGACTTTAAGCAATTTATCTATCAAGACCAGTGAGGGCGCTTCGCGCATATCATCGGTTTCCGGTTTGAAAGCTAATCCCCACAAAGCGATGGTCTTCCCTTTTAAATCGTTATCGAAATGCTTACAGAGTTTTTCAAAGAGAATACTTTTCTGCAATTCGTTCACTTCTTCTACAGCATGAAGCACGCGCATCTGATAACCGTTCAACTCAGCAGTTTTGATAAGAGCTTTTACGTCTTTAGGGAAACAAGAACCGCCATAGCCGATGCCCGGATACAAGAATTTGCGTCCGATACGGGTGTCCGAACCAATGCCGCTACGCACCATATTGACGTCTGCACCTACCAGTTCGCAAAGATTGGCAATATCGTTCATGAAACTGATACGGGTAGCAAGCATGGAATTGGCTGCATATTTGGTCATTTCGGCAGATGGAATATCCATGAAGATGACGCGGAAGTTGTTTAGCAAGAATGGTTTGTATAGCTTACTCATTAACTTCTTTGCACGTTCGGACTCCACTCCCACTACTACACGGTCGGGACTCATGAAATCATTGATAGCATTGCCCTCTTTCAGAAATTCGGGATTGGAAGCTACATCGAATTGAATGCTAACACCCCGTTTATCCAATTCTTCCTGAATGGCGGTACGCACCTTCTTTGCCGTACCTACGGGAACGGTACTCTTTGTAACCACCAGCATGTACTTCTGCATATTCCGCCCGATGGTGCGGGCAACTTCGAGCACATAGCTAAGGTCGGCACTCCCATCTTCATCGGGCGGAGTACCAACAGCACTAAAGACGACTTCCACTTCGTTCAGGCAACTTTCCAGGGAAGTGGTGAAGTGCAGGCGGTCAGCTTTTACATTGCGGTTCACCATTTCTTCCAAGCCACTCTCATAGATAGGAATGATACCTTTCTTCAGTGCTTCTATTTTCTCACTGTTGGTATCTACACAAATAACGTTGACACCGATTTCTGCAAAACAGGTTCCAGTCACCAGACCGACGTACCCTGTACCGACAATAGCAATTTTCATACTCTCTTATTCAAAATATTCCGCATCCCGGAAAAGCGGGGCGGCTTTATCTTTGGGGGATAATAATAATAGTTCTTCGGCAACAGGCCAGTCTATGCCTATTGTATCGTCATTGAAACGTATGGATGCTTCTACCTGTGGGGCATACGCATTATCCACTTTATATGTAAAAATAGCTTCGTCACTGAGCACCAAAAAGCCGTGTGCAAATCCACGGGGAATGAAGAATTGGCGTTTATTCTCTTCGCTCAGTTCTACGCTGACGTACTTACCGAATGTTGGAGATGATTGGCGTAAGTCTACCGCCACATCCAGCACTCTCCCTTTTATGACACGCACCAGTTTGGCCTGACAATGTTCTCCTTTTTGATAGTGCAATCCGCGCAACACGCCGAAAGAGGATTTCGATTCGTTGTCCTGAATAAAATGGACGTCTCCGACGTGCGCTTTGAATTCCTCTTCTTTAAAGGCTTCCATAAAATAACCGCGTTCGTCACGAAACACTTTCGGCTCAATCAGCCATACACCATCAATTTCCGTTTGTATATAATTCATCTTTTTAGAAATTTTTTCGTACTTTCAGTTGGCAACCCAGGTTGTCGCCATATATCTCTCCTATGTCGAAAGCAACGGAAGCATTGAACTGCCATCCCTTCCATTTTCGGGGAGAATAGAAAACTGATGCAAAAGTAGAAAAATTTTCTAATATATCGGGTATAGGTTTGAAAGGAGTTCCCCAAGTTTTATTATATGATAGTTTTGCAAGATAAGTCCACTCGGCACTGATGTCTCCACTCCAGCCCAGATGCATTGCCCGGATACGGTTGTATTTGAAGCTCATATCTCCGTCTTTGTTGTAGATGGGAGATGCAACCAGGGGATTTCCCATCGCCATTCCCCAGTGTACCCAGCCGGGATACCAGTCATTATTATAATAGTCATCAGCCCCGCCCGTCTTTTCCACTACCGTGAAATCCACTCCATGCATAGGGCCGCTTTGGTTGGTAGTCTGATAATATTCCAGCACAAAGCCATTGATGGCTTGCCGGTGGTTGGATTTATATTCAATGCCCCATAACCCATCAAAACCATTTAATTTCCCCATTCCACTGAAATCATCATAGTAATTTTCCAGATAGGCACTTATGGAGAAGTCGTCGTGACGGTAGGTCATACGGATATGCTCGCTACCCATGAAATTACCTTGGTAAGCTATTTGTTCTCCCTCCGGACTACTGTCATCTCCACGGCTGGGGATGAATACTTTAAAATAATCTTTCCAGCTATTTCCCAAATCTCCGGCATCCACTCCGGCACTTTTATAACCGCCAAACTGTACATCCAGACTCATGCCTACATCCAGTTGCCATTTACCTTGCGGCACACCGATGCGAAGGAAACCGCTTTTGTGGTGATACTTAATGCTTTTGGTATACCAGTAATCCTCTCCTACCTGTTTCTTTTGATAATTATTGTCAGTAAACCATCCGTACGAAATTTCCGCTTTCAGAGCAAGTCTCGGAAGTATCTGTATATATTCGGGGAGTCCTATCCATACTTGCGGAATGGGTCTTGCATTGCCCGACCAGGTTAATCCGCCACTACTCAATTGTTGGTTTAATAATGGAGAGTCAAATTCTTTACTGCCAATAAGTAACCCTATCCATTTGTACCGTATATCCGCATAGCCTTGTTGCAGTACAAAGGTAGATGTGAAACCGGAAGCTACTGCCATATCCAAGCCACCTTCAAGACGCCAGTTACGAAGTGTATCCGTATAAAAAGCTCCTCCTCTCAGGTAAGTATTATTGTCGATTGAGGAGAAACCATGTTGATTGCATACTTGCCATAGAGGAGTATTCTCACCCGTGTGGACGGAGGCGCCATATTCTACAAAGGAAGATAAATTTTGCCGTTTCCACCCATTTTGCGCCTTTACTGCCGATCCGGTAGTAAAGGCGCAAAATAGAACGGCAAGAATATGACAGACTGTACGCATAGGCTTATCGGAATATAATTTTCAGAGTGTTGAGCATGATTTTCAGATCCAGTGCAAATGACCAATGTTCAATATACCAAATATCATATTCCACTCTTTTTTTCATTTTATCCAATTTTTCCGTTTCTCCACGCAGGTTGTGTATCTGCGCCCAACCGGTTATCCCCGGTTTCACCAGCAATCTCTTGTTATAGTCAGGAATGATGCCGCAATATTGTTCTGTATGTATCAGCATATGAGGCCGGGGACCTACTATCGACATATCTCCAATAAGCACGTTCCA
>CAMTFK010000140.1 GCA_947071285.1 uncultured Bacteroides sp.
GGTTATATCCAATACGGTACATATTGTTACAACTGTCTCGCTTCCTTCTTTTTTTATTTTGAATTCCAGTCGATAATGATAGTCTATACGTATAGAAAAACTATCATCTTTATGTTACAAAGATAATTCTAATTTGAGATATTCACTCATTTAGTGAATATTTATTTTGTTTTATTCAATAAAAAAGCCCGTCCAGCTTTGTGGGGGCAAAGCTGAGGCGGGCTACCGTCACTCGTAGATGATGATTAGGGTCGTCTGTTGGTTTTAGAGGATTTTTACTTTTTTCTGATACTCAGCAATGGCTGCATCCAGACGTTCGTGAGCTGTTGTATCGCCCGGAACATTGTGTGACGGGTGTATGTACAATTGTACGCCGCGATCCGCCAAAATCTCGGCAACGGTAGTGATAGTCATCCATACCATAGTCACGAAACTCAAAGTGGACAATGGACCTACTTTGTCGAAGTGGTTCTTTAAAGGTACGGAAGCATCTACCAAAGGCACGCACGAGTCAACTACGATGTCTGCAAGCTGGAACAGGTTCTTACCGCTGGAATGACGGCTTGCCTTGTCGCCCGTTTCTCCGGCCGAACCGTAAACAATCACTTTCATGCCGCGTTTCTTAGCTTCCAGTGCCACGTCGATGTTCACCGCATTGATACCTGTGTGAGAGAAAATCCAAAGGCAATCTTTGGAATCGAAATCATAATTCTTCATGATTGCTTGTCCGTAGCCTTCGGTTCTTTCTAGGAAGAGGAACTGATGGATACCCATCTGGCCGATGATTTGCGTAAAGAATGTCAGCGGGAGTTCGCATAGCGGGTGGAAACCTACGAAGCTACCAATGCGCGGATACATCTCTTCAACAGGGATAGTAGCGTGACCACATCCGAACGTGTGTACCCAACGTCCGGCTTCGATAGAATCTGCCATAACAGTGGCTGCCTTTTTGATATTCTCCAATTGCGTGGCTTCCAGTTTTTCCATGATGCCATGCGCGTTTTTTAACCATTCTAATGCTAACATAATTTTTTGAATTTTAAGGGGGTAAATAATTTCTTTTATCTGAGTGAACGTTTAAACAATAGAAGCATGATGAGCAGGGAAACAATCATCATGTATGGATACACTGCGATGCTGTATCCTTGGGAGATGATTCCCGTGAGGCTGTTCAGCAACGTCTGTCCGATAAGGGCGATGACGAGTGCCACGCTGAAAGCCGTTCCCGAAAGGGAGGCGTAACGGCTGCCGATGATGCTGAGTATAACGGGGAATGTGGATGCCAATCCCGCACCAATCAGCACCATGCCTGCGGCGGCACGTGCGAAGTTGGGCGAGAAAGTCAATAGCGCGAAGCCCACCGCAGCCGTAATCAGGCTGGTGCGCAGGACCGTCTCCTGTTTTATCTTTTTGAACAGGACTACCAGCAACAAACGGGCAACGGTCAGTCCGGCCACCATACAGGTCAGTGCCATGAGAGCACGGTTTTCGGGGATATTGGTGGTTTGTCCCAGATAGAGAGTAGTCCAGTTGTTGCATACGCCTTCGATGCCACTTTGGAAGAACAGGATGAAACTAAGCAACAGCAGGCTGCTTTCCTTCAACAGTCCCAAGCCTTCCTTAATAGGGAATCCTTGCGGCTGTTTGGGGGCGGGGAAGCGTACACCGAGACAGAACAGAATGCCTGCCAGCATCACGACGCCCGTGCCTTGCAGTATTATTTCAAAAGAATAATATTCGGACAGGAAGCTCAGTAACACCGGTATTCCCAATGCTCCGATGCCATAGAATGCTCCAAGCAGACTGAGGCGTGAACCTTTCTCTTCCTCGTTGGAAATATCGGCTACCAATGCATTCGTTTCGCCGTTCAGAATGCCGCCACCCAGCCCAATGCCGATAATGGAGAGTTGCAACAACGGAATACTTGTGAAGAAAGCGATTCCCTCCAGTCCGAGCAGCACCACCAGGCAACTGAGCAATAACAAAGCCTTATGTCCGAAGCGGTCCACGATAGGGCCGAACAGTAGAGAACCTCCCAATAGACCGAGAGGCAGGAACGTCACCAGTGCGGTGGCTTGGAGGTTATCCAAACCCAGTTTGGCGGTGAGGGATGGCAATACCGCCCCCAGCGTAATCATCGAAATGCCAAAGAAGCACATACCGATGCACGCAGCCGTAAATACCAGATTCTTTTTGTAGTTACTCATAATGTTGATGTGATTAATTACTCGTATAATTGTTTTTTTATAGCGAGAAAAGCGGCTCCTATCAGTCCGGCATTGCCGGATAGTTGAGAGGCTACAAATTCCACCTGTTTGATGCTGAGCGGTTGTGCCCATTTGCAGGCTTCTTTGTAGATGTCGTCAATGAAAATGCCGGCGGGACCGAATACACCGCCGCCCCAGATTATCTTTTGCGGGTTGAGCAGACTGACAATGTTGGCAGAAGCCATGCCCCACATTTCTATGGCTTTGTGCAGAACGGAAACTGCAATCGGGTCTTTTTCGTTGTATGCGCTGAATACGTCATAGGCGGAAATGCGGCAAATCGGTTTCTGGCGCAGACGGCCTTTATAGGACTTGTTTGCCCGGACGGCATCCCGCACTCTGGCTCCGATGCCATTGCCCGAAGCATAATATTCAAAGCAGCCGCAAGCATCATATTCTTCATTATAAGGTGGTTGCAGTGCCATCCATCCCGTAGCGCCGATGATGTCACTTGCGCCATGCAGCACATGTCCGTCGATGATGATGCCTGCGCCGATGCCTGTTCCTACAGCAATGAACACTGCGCTGTGGCAGTCTTTGGCAGCTCCTTGCCACATTTCTCCATACATGTAGCAGGTGCGGTCGCTATCGATGTAAATGTCAATATTCGGTGCGGTCACAGTACGGAGCACTTCTTGTAGTGGATAGTTTTCCCACCCGGGGATGTTCGGCGCCCATACGCGTCCCGTCTGTGAATAAACGATGCCGGGCACACATACGCCGATGCCGTCAATCTGGATGCGGCTTCTACGGGCAACAGTCAGGAGCTTGGCAAGGATTTCTGCAGCGAGTTTACCTACTTCGTGTCCTGTCCTTCCTTTCAGCAGACGCTTTCGGTTGAACAACATACTTCCGTCAGGGAGGAAAATAGCACTGGCTATTTTGGTACCGCCTATATCGAGAGCAATGGTAGCCATGGTGATTATAGTATTTATAGGTTGATTTATCAAGGTTTTAGGCAAAGCTATGAATTTATTTCGTTTTCTATGCTTCGGAAAGGAGGAAAATGTGTGTAAAATATGTCACTAATCACTAAAATGTATGTAGTGTAATTAGCTTTTGCTGTAAGATAGTTATGGAATATGCTTGAAAATCAGTAGTTGAAACGTTTTTTTGTACAGCCTAAAAAATATTCTTTTATGTTCGTTAACAAACGCGTCCGAGTAGTAACTACTCAGTTATGCTAATAGCCTGCTACTGATCTACTCCTTACCTACTCCCTACTTACTCCCTACCTACTCCTTACCTTCTCCTTCTTTATAGCAAAGGAGAAGGTCAGGTTCAGCTCCGGTTTAAATGAGTGATAAATCTATGGCTGGTATATTATAGGTTTGTGCATCTGTTATATTGAACTGTCTCCCTTATGGGGTGATTGACTATTTGTATAATTTGTGTTCCTTTAGCGCATACTTCCCGGAGAAAAGCCTTATTTTTGTCATTAAATAACTGATATATGGATTCTACACCTATATTATATAATGAGTTTCCACTCTTTCTGAAACGTTATTTTCCGTATAAGGTACAGAAAATATCGCTCAACGCCGGGTTCACTTGCCCCAACCGGGATGGTTCCAAAGGTTATGGCGGTTGTACTTACTGCAATAACCAGACTTTCAATCCCGAATATTGCCGTACTGAGAAATCCGTCACCCAACAACTGGAAGAAGGTAAAGTCTTTTTCTCACATAAGTATCCCGAAATGAAATATCTTGCCTATTTCCAGGCATATACCAACACTTACGGTGAACTGGAAGCTCTGAAACGAAAGTACGAAGAAGCTCTGACAGTGCCCGATGTGGTAGGATTGGTTATCGGCACCCGTCCGGACTGCATGCCGGATGCTCTGCTGCGTTATCTGGAAGAGGTGAACAAAAATACCTTTTTATTAGTTGAATACGGCATCGAAAGCACCAATGATGCAACGCTTCGTCGCATCAATCGCGGACATATCTATCAGGATACGATAGATGCTGTGGAACGCACTGTTGCCTGCGGCATCCTTACAGGCGGGCATGTCATATTGGGGCTTCCGGGAGAGACGCACGGGGAGTTGGTGGAACAAGCTGCAACTTTATCGCACTTGCCGCTCACCACTTTGAAAATGCATCAGTTGCAATTGATACGTGGCACCCGCATGGCGCATGAATACGAACAGCATCCCGAAGATTTCCATCTGTTCGATGTAGAAGAATATATTGACTTGGTGGTGGACTACATAGAGCATCTTCGTCCTGATTTAGTACTGGAACGCTTTGTCTCACAGTCTCCTAAAGAATTGTTAATTGCACCCGATTGGGGACTGAAAAATTATGAATTTAACCATCGTGTGCAAAAAAGAATGCGTCAGCTCGGTGCTTATCAGGGAAAGAAATATGAAATGTGAGAAAAAAAACTTATTTTTGCGGTTGTTTAAATGTGGAATCAATCTAAATAAAGAAGTATTATGAACCAAAAGACAATGATAAAAGGAAAAATACACTACGTAGGAGTGAATGACCGCAACAAGCATCTGTTTGAAGGCCTGTGGCCGTTGCCTTACGGGGTGTCCTATAACTCTTATCTGATAGATGACGAAACTGTAGCGCTGATTGATACGGTAGATGCCTGCTACTTTGAGGTATATCTCCGTAAGATAAAAAGCATTATCGGCGAACGCCCCATTCAATATCTTATTATTAATCATATGGAACCCGACCATTCCGGGTCTATCCGCCTTATAAAACAGCATTATCCCGACATCATCATCGTAGGCAACAAGCAAACTTTTGGCATGATTGAGGGCTACTATGGCGTGACGGGCGAACAATACATTGTAAAAGATGAAGATTTCCTAGCATTGGGGCATCATAAATTGCGTTTCTATCTGACACCGATGGTGCATTGGCCCGAAACCATGATGACTTTTGATGAAACGGAAGGTGTACTTTTCTCCGGTGACGGCTTTGGCTGCTTCGGCACACTGGATGGTGGTTTCCTCGATACCCGCATCAATACTGATCGTTATTGGGACGAGATGGTGCGTTATTACTCCAACATCGTAGGAAAATACGGTTCTCCGGTGCAAAAAGCTTTGCAAAAGTTGGGTGGACTGCACATTAACACCATTTGCTCCACTCACGGTCCCGTATGGACAGACTATATAAATAAGGTGATAGGCATTTATGACAAACTAAGCCGTTATGCTGCGGACGAGGGTGTGGTGATAGCCTATGGCTCCATGTACGGTCATACGGAACAGATGGCGGAAGCTATTGCTGCCGAGCTGTCTGCTCAGGGCATCAAGAACATTGTGATGCACAATGTGAGCAAGAGTAATCCCTCTTATATCATTGCTGATATCTTTAAATATCGTGGCCTGATTATCGGTAGCCCTACTTATAGTAACCAGATTTATCCGGATATAGAATCTTTGCTCTCTAAGATACTGATACGCGAAGTGAAGGGGCGTTATCTGGGCTATTTCGGCTCATTCACCTGGGCGGGTGCTGCAGTGAAGCGTATAGCTGAATTTGCAGAGAAGAGCAAATTCGAAATAGTAGCCGATCCGGTAGAAATGAAGCAAGCGATGAAAGACATCACTTACGAACAATGCGAATACCTGGCACGTTCTATGGCAGAGCGCCTGAAGAAGGACAGGGGGGAGAATTATTAAATATTAATTATTAAATATAAATTGCCATGCGGCGTCACAGCGCAGCCAATTAATAGTTTATAATTAATATTTAATAATTCATAATTCATAATTCATAGTTAGAACTGTTTATTAACCTGATAAAAAACAATCACAATGAGACTAATCATCCAACCGGATTATCAATCCGTATCCAAGTGGGCTGCCCATTATGTGGCGGCTAAAATCAAAGCGGCTAACCCGACGCCTGAAAAACCGTTTGTTCTGGGATGCCCTACCGGTTCATCGCCGCTTGGCATGTACAAAGAGTTAATCGACCTGAATAAGAAAGGAATTGTTTCTTTCCAGAATGTGGTTACCTTCAATATGGACGAGTATGTAGGCCTGCCCAAAGAGCATCCCGAAAGTTATTATTCTTTCATGTGGAATAACTTTTTCAGCCATATCGACATCAAACCGGAGAATACCAATATCCTGAATGGTAATGCTGCCGACTTGGATGCTGAATGTGCACGTTATGAAGATAAAATTAAGTCTTATGGCGGCATTGATTTGTTCATGGGTGGTATTGGTCCTGACGGACACATCGCTTTCAATGAGCCGGGCTCTTCTTTATCTTCACGCACGCGTCAGAAGACTTTGACAACAGATACCATCATTGCTAATTCACGTTTCTTTGACAACGATGTGAACAAAGTGCCTAAAACAGCTCTTACGGTAGGTGTAGGTACAGTGCTTTCTGCCAAGGAAGTGATGATTATTGTGAACGGACATAATAAAGCCCGTGCCCTCTATCATGCAGTAGAAGGTGCTATCACACAGATGTGGACTATCAGCGCCCTGCAAATGCACGAAAAAGGTATTATCGTGGCCGACGACGACGCTACTTTTGAACTGAAAGTTGGTACATATCGTTACTTCAAAGATATAGAAGCAGACCATTTGGACCCTGCTTCTTTACTAAAGTAAAAAGAGTACTTCATATAAAAGCAATTGCGCAGTCCGTTTTCCGCTGGTAGTGTGGGGCGGGGTGCGCAATTCTTTTTTTATATTTGTCCACTTTTTATCTGAAAATGATATCTCTTTTTTAGGTAATGTATTGAAAATTAACTCCCTGCTACGGACAGTTTTTGTCCACTAATATTTGTTTGTTTTTATCTTTATCGTTCCTAACTTTATAGCTTTTTAAATGAATAAATCGTTTGAATATGAATGATACGGATTGCCCTTTTGACGACCTGCTATGCCGTTCTCTTTCATTATTCCATCAATTCCGGCTGTATGACGATTGCATAGAAGAAGACAATGCTTTCAAGTCTTTAAGAGAAGCGGAAAAGATAGTGAGTGATACAAAGAACGGGGTTTGCGTAGCAAAACTGGGATGCGTGATAGAATGCCTGGCACACAGGTACTATATAGATGACGACACTGATGGAGTGTTAGGGGAAGTGGATACTTTTCTTATTAAATTCTGGAAAAGGCTGGAGCATCCTTCTACGGAGGCTTTTACTGCCTCTTTATGGATTGGGGAATATTTTTTATTGCGTTTAAAGAATCCGAAATCCCGCGCTCACAGCCGGAGTAAGAAGATGGTATCCAGAATTCTGGCATTCATGGCGGATATGCTCCGCAAGCCTGAAAAACAAAAAGTACTTTGTCTTTCTTCTGTTGATGTTTTTGAAGAAACTGTGGACTGGGTGAAAGAAGTCTGCGACATGCATATCTGTGAAAAGCAGATGATACTTTTGTTGGAGAGGCTTTATTCTCTTCAGGAAAAGGGATTGTTGCAACAAGATGAGGTGGGAAAGAATGTTTTACGGCAACAATTGTGGGATTTTTATTATTGAATGTTATCTTTGTAACCAATAACACTCTATTAACTTGATCTAATATTATGAAGAAGCCGGCAATCCTATTCTTATTCTTCTGTTTACTGTGTTCAATTCCAGTTGTCCGGTCTGCGGATACAATTTTTATCCGGGAGACACAGATTCCTGTTCTGATAGAAAGGGTGGATAATGTTTTGTTCTGCTTACGCCTGGATGCAAAGGAGAGCAAGGTATTGGATGAAATAGTGCTGGATTTTGGAAGGAATACGAACCTGTCGGCAATCCACTCTGTGAAACTTTATTATAGTGGTACGGAAGCATTACAGGATAAGAGAAAGGGGCGTTTTGCTCCTGTAGAATACATTTCAAGTCATACCCCTGGGAAGACTCTGACGGCTAATCCTTCTTATTCCATACAGAAAGCGGAAGTTTCTAATCCGCAGAATCGTGTTGTTCTTGTAGCTAACCAGAAACTATTTCCCGGCATTAATTTCTTTTGGGTTAGTTTGCAGATGAAGCCGGAAACTGCATTGGATACTAAGGTAATGGCAGTTGTGACTTCCGTTACTCTGGATGGTAAGGAAGCACTTTTGAATATCGTCTCCCGGCAAGGTGTTGAACATCGGATGGGAGTAGGTGTGCGCCATGCCGGTGATGACAATTCGGCGGCATATCGTATTCCGGGCTTGGTGACTACAAACAAAGGAACTTTATTGGGTGTATATGATGTGCGTTATAATAGCAGCGTCGATTTACAGGAACATGTAGATATAGGGTTGAGCCGCAGCACAGATGGTGGGAAAACATGGGAAAAGATGCGCCTGCCTCTGGCTTTCGGTGAAATGGGCGGATTGCCTTCGGCTCAAAATGGAGTAGGAGACCCTGCCATATTGGTAGATACGAAAACCAATAATGTGTGGATAGTTGCTGCCTGGACTCATGGCATGGGAAATCAGCGTGCCTGGTGGAGTTCACACCCAGGACTGGATAAGAATCATACGGCCCAACTTGTTCTGGCAAAGAGCACGGACGATGGTAAAACCTGGTCGGCACCTATTAATATAACAGAACAAGTGAAAGACCCATCCTGGTACTTTTTATTACAAGGACCCGGACGGGGCATCACGATGGATGATGGTACTCTCGTTTTTCCTACTCAGTTCATTGATTCCACCCGTGTGCCAAATGCAGGCATTATGTATAGTAAGGATAGGGGAAAGACCTGGAAAATGCATAACTATGCCCGTACAAATACTACAGAGGCTCAGGTTGCTGAGGTTGAGCCGGGAGTGCTGATGCTGAATATGCGTGATAACAGGGGAGGAAGCCGTGCTGTAGCAACCACGAAAGATTTAGGTGAAACGTGGGCTGAGCATGAATCTTCGCGTAAAGCCTTGCAGGAACCGGTCTGTATGGCAAGTCTGATTAGTGTAAAGGCGAAAGATAATATTTTGAATCGCGACTTGCTTATCTTCTCTAATCCCAATACAACAAAGGGACGTCGTGATATTACAATCAAGATCAGTTTAGATAAAGGTGTAACTTGGCTTCCGGAACATCAACTTCTGTTGGACGAAGGTGATAACTGGGGATACACCTGTCTTACTATGGTTGATAAAGAAACCATTGGTATCCTTTATGAGAGTAGTGTAGCTCATATTACGTTTCAGGCAATTAAACTGAAAGATATTGTGTGTCCGGATAGTTAAATTCTACTTTTTTTTGTCCACATAATGCCATGCTGTACTGAGATATGTTGTTGATATATAATTGAATATTCATATTTTCTTTGTCCACACTCTTTTTTAGGTTATGTAGTTTCATAGCTCTAACTTTGACGACAAATTAATAATAGAATTGGCATCACAGACACTGTTGCTATATTACCATTATAACTACTGGTTAGGGTGTTGGATATTCAATTATCCAAATGCTCTATAGGCGGAAAGTCTTCAGGTAATAGAGGGGCTTTCCGCCTTTATTTTGTATATTTGTCTTGTCCTTAATGTATCAATGATATGGAAACACGAAAAATACTAGTAATCTTTTTCTTTTTAGGATTATGTGCCGGACTATTTGCGCAGAACAAAGGTGTCGTCTATGGTGGAAAAACAATTCAACGGTTGGAAGGTGTGAACATTTGTTTGCACAAGGATACTGTGGGTATAGGAATTACTGATAAAGAGGGAGAATTTGATATCGAACCTTTGCATGCATTGACGGAGGAGGATACTCTGACCTTTTCTTATGTGGGTTATGAAACCTTGAATATTTCATTGGAGAAATTGAAGAAAAAGAATTATCTTGTTATTCTGGCAGACAAAGTACAGCAATTGGGTGAAGTGTCCATAACTGGGAGTTCTTTACAGGAGTATCTTCATTGGGAGCCGGAAACTACCATTCCACACTCTAAAGGGTTGTTTGCGTATGCATCTGTTTTAGTGGAGAATAAGATATATATAATAGGTGGTGACGAGTCTCAACTCTATAAACCCAAATCTTTAGATGAAATGGAAGCAAGAAATGAATTCTATAATTCTAAGATATATATTTATGATACCCTAACAAAGGAGTGGAGTGAGTCAAAATGCCGATTAAGAGCTCGTGCTTATCATAATGCACATTATTATAAGGGAAGGATTTACTTGTTTGGTGGTAAGAACTTGTCTACAAACAGAAAGTTTGAGTATCTGGATGCAACAACTGAAATTTATGATATAGAGAAAGATGTGGTGGTGGTTGATCCTGTGAATCCGCATCAGGCTGTGAATTTTGCTTCTTTTATTTTTGGCGATCAAATATTTGCTTTTGGAGGCTCTGATAAACAACAAATGAACGGTAAATCCTATTCTGCCAAAGGGCATCTGTTTGACCTGAAAACCGGTTGCTGGTATGAACTACAACCTATGCCTTTTCCAAAGGAGGCGAAGGGTATTCTGGTTGATTCTGTTTTTTATCTTTTAGGAGGATATGGAAATAAGAAACCACTTTTCTTCATAGAAACTTATGATTTGCGAACAGGGAAATGGCGTGATGTAGGAAGATTGCCTGTCCGGATGGCACGTCCCGGAATTGTGCGTAGGGGAGACATTATTTATTTGTATGAGGAGAGCAAACTACAAGTCTATGATATGAAATCTCAAAGTGTCAGAGTATATAGGACGGATATGGCTGTTGCTAATGCGGAATTGTTTTGTATAGGAGAACAACTATATATTATCGGAGGAGCAATTTTTGATGATATCAACATCAGTCCTTCCCCACTGCTGCTTTCTCTTGACTTGAATGAGCTTGAGAAAACAGAATGCCAGAGCTTTTCTGCAAACTGAGCCTGAACAATGTATCTGGCCTATTTTTGCCTGTCCAGATACTCCCTCTTGAACATATCCACAAAAAGGAAGAACAGCGAGAATAATAGCGGTCCGAAGATAACACCCATGAAACCGAATAGAGAAAGACCGATGACAACTCCGAATATTGTGATAAGCGGGTGTATATCAGCCATTTTCTTTTGCAGAATGAAACGTATCAGGTTATCAAGCTGGGAGATAATCAAAGTTCCGAATATAGCTAACCCAATGCCATTGAACCAATCACCGGACAATGCCATGTAGACGGCAATGGGGAACCATACCAACGCTGTCCCTACCATCGGAATAACCGTCGCGAGGCAGGTGAGGAATCCCGTCAGTAAAATGTCCGGGACATCAAAGAACCAGTAACCTATCATGGCTACACCTCCCTGGATAATTGCCAGTAAAGGAATACCGATGGCGTTGGAGTGGACAATCATCTTGATTTCATGCACTACATGGTTCGTATTGGTTTCACTGAAAGGAAGTATTTCACTGATATATTTCTCCATTTTCTGCCCGCCTATCAGCATGAAGTAGAGCACAAAGACCAATACAAAGAGGTTGACGGCAAAGCTGCTGATGCCATTCATTACGAATTGACCTATCGTGGGGAGTATGGAGATGATGAATGAAGTTGTATCTTTACCAAGTACATCATAACC
>CAMTFK010000141.1 GCA_947071285.1 uncultured Bacteroides sp.
CAAATACAACCTAATGGAGACAGTGTACAGGAGTGCCTGATGCGCGCACTTGCCACATTGATGCGCCGTGAAGTAGAGGTTATCGGTGCCGGACGTACCGATGCCGGTGTGCATGCTTCCCTGATGGTAGCCCACTTTGATAGTGACGAACCATTGGATACTGCCTTTTTTACCGACAAGCTGAATCGCCTTCTGCCACCGGACATCTCTATCTACCGTATCCGTGCAGTGAAGCCCGATGCGCATGCCCGTTTTGATGCAACAGCCCGCATGTATAAATACTACGTGACCACAGCTAAATCTCCCTTCAACCGCCAATATCGTTGCCGTCTTTTCCAGGCGCCGGACTTTGAGCGAATGAACGAAGCTGCCCGTATTTTGTTTGATTATACGGACTTCACCAGTTTCAGCAAGCTGCATACGGATGTAAAAACAAACAATTGCCGCATCATGCATGCTGCCTGGACGCAGGTAGATGATGTAACCTGGGTGTTCACCATTCAGGCCGACCGTTTCCTGCGCAATATGGTTCGTGCAGTAGTAGGAACTTTGCTTGAAGTAGGCCGTGGTAAGCTCACTATTGATGGTTTTCGCCGTGTCATCGAGCAGAAAGACCGTTGCAAAGCCGGTACATCCGTCCCCGGCAACGCCCTGTTTCTGGTAGATGTCACCTATCCGGAAGAACTGTTTATCACCAGTTGAGAATGGCAGATGCTCTTATCCCAACCTCATTTTTTGATTTTTAATTTTCAATTTTTAATTTAATATGTGGTTATTACTTGCTTTCCTCTCAGCCACCTTGCTGGGATTTTATGATGCTTTCAAGAAAAAGTCATTGCGCGACAATGCCGTGCTTCCCGTTCTGTTCCTGAATACGGTGTTTTCCAGTATGATATTTCTTCCATTCATACTTATTTCCGCTTTTACCCCTGCATTGAGCGGAACGATGTTTGATGTGCCCGTTGTAGGTTGGGAAGTTCATAAGTTTATAGTTATCAAGTCTTTTATCGTTCTTTCCTCCTGGATATTCGGCTATTTCGGCATGAAGCATTTGCCCCTGACCATTGTAGGGCCGATTAATGCTACCCGTCCCGTAATGGTGCTGGTGGGTGCCATGTTGATATTCGGCGAACGCTTGAATCTGTATCAGTGGATTGGAGTCATGCTTGCTGTGCTTTCTTTCTTTATGTTGAGCCGTTCCGGCAAGAAAGAGGGCATCGACTTCAAGCATAACAAGTGGATACTCTTCATTGTGCTTGCCGCCATCACCGGTGCCGTCAGCGGACTGTATGACAAATATCTGATGAAGCAATTCAACCCTATGGTTGTGCAGTCGTGGTACAATGTCTATCAGGTGTTTATCATGTGCCCCATCATTCTTTTGCTATGGTATCCCAAGCGCAAAGAAAGCACGCCTTTCCGGTGGGACTGGACCATCATCCTGATATCCATCTTCCTCAGTGCCGCCGACTTTGCCTACTTCTATGCCCTGAGCTATGAAGATTCCATGATTTCCATAGTCTCCATGGTTCGCCGTGGCAGTGTAGTGGTTTCCTTCCTTTTCGGAGCGCTCTTCTTCCGTGAAAAGAATTTAAAAAGCAAGGCTGTCGACCTCATTTTGGTATTGATTGGAATGTTCTTCCTGTATTTGGGGAGTAAATAAGTTAAGTATAGATAATCATTTAATAAGATATTTAATGTTTTCTGAATATTGGAAAAATGTTTTGATTCTTGGAAAACAACTGTTACCTTTGTCCTAAATAAGCAAGTAATGAGAATAATATCATTTGCAACCATAAGAGAGTATGTAAAAAAGCATACTGATGCCGATGTTCCTCTGCGTGATTGGTATAAAAAAACAGAAAAGGCAGAATGGAAATGCTTGGCTGATATAAAACAAACGTTTAATAGTGTTGATTATGTGGGTAATGACAGGTTTGTTTTTAATATCAAGGGGAATGATTACCGGCTGGTTGCAATAGTGTTGTTTGCCGCTAAAAAGGTATTTATCCGTTTTATAGGCACTCATAAAGAATATGATAATAAGGACTGTTCTAATGCTTGATATTGCATATTCGTGAGACACACGTAAAAACTGTAGATTGTATGGCAAAGATAAAAACAGAGAAACAGTACAAGGCGGCTTGTGCCAGAATTGAAGAGTTGCTGAAAGTGGTTACTAACGAGACGCCTACTGATAACAGGAACTACCTCGAATTGGATTTGATTTCCGATTTGGTAGCGGATTATGAGGAAGAACATTTTCCAATCAAAGTTCCCTCTTTGGTTGATGTTCTCAAACTCCGGATGTATGAGATGGGACTGACTCAAACGAAATTGTCAGAACTATTGAATGTTAGTCCTTCACGTGTCAGCGAGTATCTTTCGGGTAAATGCGAACCTACTTTGAAGGTGGCTCGTGAGATGAGCAGAAAACTGAATATTGATGCTCACATTGTATTAGGAGTGTAATCATGGCAGAAGATTTATGTATCAGCAATGGCAGCAAGGCCGAGAAGTATCAAACTTTACTTCCCCAGATCAAGAGCCTGATTGAAGGTGAGGATGACCTCATAGCCAATCTGGCAAATGTTTCGGCTGCACTGAAAGAGACTTTCGGATTCTTTTGGGCAGGCTTCTATCTGGTGAAGGGGGAAGAATTGGTGTTGGGCCCTTTTCAGGGACCGATAGCTTGCACACGAATCAAGAAAGGACGGGGTGTTTGCGGCACGGCATGGGCTAAGGCGGAAACACTTGTTGTGCCCGATGTCGATGCATTTCCCGGACATATAGCTTGCAGTTCCTTGTCTCGTTCGGAGATAGTGGTTCCGCTGGTTCTTGGAAACGGCGAGGTGTGGGGCGTGCTTGATATAGACAGTGAGAATTTGAATACCTTTGACGCAACAGATGCACGCTTTCTTGAAGAAGTGTGTTCCTGGCTTTGATGCGTGAAGTTGAAGTGACAGAATATAGAATTTGAAATAACAGAAAAATAATATGATGAAGAAATTGACAATGTTCCTATGTTTGGCTTGTGCCTGGATGTGCTCTCTGCAAGCTCAGGAAGCTAAAACTTATTTCAAAAATATGCCCGACAGCCTCAGTCCGTTACTCACTTCCGTGAACCGTGCCGATTGCATCGACTTCTTGGAAAGCAAAATGAAAGCGGAAGTAACCAACCGTTTCGGGGGTAAATCGGAAATGACGGAACTTTCTCCCGATTATATCAACGTACAGATGACGCCCCAGAGTTCCTGGCAGATGAAGCTGTTGGCAACGAGCGATACAACGAAGCTGATTTGTGTTGTAGCTACAGCTTGTGCTCCAGCCTGCGACAGTGATGTTCACTTCTATACAACGGATTGGAAAGAACTGCCAGCTTCTTCTTATCTGACGCTTCCGGTAATGAAGGACTTTCTGGCTCTGCCCGATACTTTATTGGACTATGAGGTGAGAGATGCCGGCGAAAAGGCGGATATGTTGCTGATAAAAGCCAGCCTTTCTGCAAAGGATGATACCCTGACTTTCACTTTCACTACACCGGATTATATGGATAAAGAAGCGGCAGAGAAACTGAAACCGTATCTCCGCCGCCCTGTTGTTTATGTTTGGAAAGGAAACAGTTACGAGCTACGAGCTACAAGTAACAAGTAGCTGCGCTGTGTTGCTATCGCACTCGGAAGCTACTTGTCACTTGTAGCCTTTTGTAGCTCGTAGCTATTTCACCTTTATTCTGTCGAATCCTTCCCCGTATACCCCGATAACCGCACTCTGCGATACAAAGGCATTCGGGTCTATATCTTTTATCAACCGGAAAATGATAGTCGATTCCCGCTTCTTGGCGAGTACGAACAGCATTTTCTGTTCCTTGCCGCTATAGAATCCCGAAGCATTGATAACAGTGGCTCCCCGATGCGGATATACATTGATGTGCCGGGCTATTTCTTCATATTTCTCACTGATTATGAAGAACTGGACCGATTGCCGGGCGCTGTTCACCACCTGGTCGAGCACAAAACTACAAATGTAGAGGGTTACATAACCATAAACTACCTTTTCCCAATCTTTCAGTGCAAAGTAACTGGAAGAGATGATAATCAGGTCACAAACCAGCATTACCCGCCCCAGTGTGATGTCACGGTATTTGTTGATGATGGCAGCGATGATATCCGTTCCGCCCGTACTTCCGTTAGAGGAGAAAGCGATGCCGATGCCACCTCCGCAGAGGGATGCACCGATGACGCACGCCATGAAAGGTTGGTCGTGTAGCAACACCACCCCGCCTGCCAGTTTCTGTATCACGGACAGGAAGAATGTCAGCGTGAACACCGCAAATACAGTTTTGATGCTGAACTTCCATCCCAAAATACGGATAGAGAGCAACAGCAGGACTAAGTTGATGCTGAAATACGTATATTGCACAGGAAAGCCTGTTGCAAAATAGATGATAGAAGCGATGCCGGGAACTCCTCCGGTGGTTATATCATTGGGTAACAGGAATACTGTCCAGCCGATGCCATAAAGAATCAAGCCCAGGGCAATCATTACATAATCTCTTGTTTCCCGGAGCAGACTTTGCCGTGACGGGACATTTACAATCTTCTTCATCTGACTTTATACGCAAGTATGGGTTATAACTAATTTGACAAGCTTTCTCATGATAAATGTGTTTTGGCCGTAAATCGGCGCAAAGATAAATCTAATTTTTTGAATACTTGTTCAAAAGGGTATGGTTCGTGAGGGGTGAACTTAAAATTTATTTGCTGATGAGATACACCACCTCATGCGCTTCCGTCAACTGTGGAATTTCCAGCCTGCCGAGCATTGCATCCAGTACAGGCTCGGGAACCATGAATTCCCGTTCACGGTTTTGCTTGCGCCACACTTCATAGGGCTTTTCGATATAGACAATCTTCACTCTCGCTCCATACGTGATAAATAAATCAATCAGTTGGGAGCGCATTTGTTGTGAGATGTTAGTCGCATTCCATACGAAGCTCTGCCCTTTACGCAGGTAATTGCGTGCCTCTTCTTTAGCTTCCTGAACAACCCTGCCATTGGCGGATTTATCCGTCGGGCTGACTTTGTGTTTCCGCCGGATGGCATCGAGGCTGATGACCGGAATATCCTGTGACAAGGTGCTGAGATAATAATCTTTTCCCATACCCGGAAGACCGGAGAGCAAAGTTACTTCACATTTGAAATCATCATGCGGGATATAATCTATATAACTATTTTCCGTCCGGAAGTAATGGAAGCGGGCATGGCTGGTTGCAAAATCACGTGCTTTTCCCCAGCAATCCTGTTCACGGCAAAGCATTTCAAAGAGTTCGGCTGATTCCATCAGACTTGCCTTATCTCTACAGATGCGTCCTTGAATATCCGATACAGAAAGTATTTTCAGCATACGTGTATTCACTCTGAGGGATGCCTCGCATACCTTCTTCGCTGGATTCTCCCGTTCCATGACCCAAACCGGCAAACCGTGATAGCGCACCAGGGCGGCTATTGTTTCGCGAATATGGAATGGGGCGGGGACATCCCTGTAAAGTATGGTGCGTACTGTGTATTCACCGCGCCTGGCATGGCCTTTGGAGGTGATTTGTCCTTCCCCTTCATCCACGGATGTGGAGCGTTTCTCCACATCGTGCATCAGTGCGGCAGTCCATAATATTTCCTGCTCGGACATGGATAAAGCCTGATAATCCGGTTGTTGCTGTAAAGCTTCCAATACCATGCGGGTATGCACGGCTACGTCACCTTCTTCATGGTGTAAGCGATGTTGCGCTACACTACTCATGTCTTGCACCCACCGGAACTGTTGTTCCAGTGAGAGCCAATCTTTATTATCTGTCAGTTTCCAATTCATTTTGTTTCTCCTTTCCTGATTCCCAAATGAGGCGTGCGCGTTTCCAGTTGCGCGTCCAGTGCTCATCGGTTTTTACGTGCCCTTTGCGTACATACTTGAATACGTTGCGGGCAAATTCACTAACGGGATATTCACTAATATTACGGGTGACAACACCTTCACGGGTACAATCCATTCCGGTTTGCGGGTCGCGTGAACCGAATACACTCGGTTCTTGTGCCAGACTGATGACCTGTTGTTGAAGTGATGCCTGTGTATAATCTTTCACAAACTCTATTCTTAACTCAGGCACCGTTGGCAAATCAAACAATGCGGCATAAAATTTCACTTCTTCCCATGACAGCCACCTATCCAGATAGCGCACGGCAAATACATAGAAATGCGTTTCCAGTTTGCGATACTCTATTGAATGTACGGCATACAGGTTCTCGCCGAATATCTCGATATCTCCCAAATCATTTTTCATCAACTCCCAGCGCTCGCGCAGCTCCCTGGTCCACGGTGAGGTGGTGGGCGCTGCATGCGAGCGGGCAAATACACCATGGCGGCTCAGACAATTATTTTCTCCGTCCAGCTTTTCGGTGTGTATCAGGGTTTCTATTTGCTGGATATCTTCCCAATACGTATGATTGATGCGGTCATCACTGGTCGTTCCGGGAGAAAACGGATAGTGATAAGTGCGGCCATATTTTTCTGATAACATAAGTTGCTCCTTTCTTATTCTCTGTTCATTCTTACGATGCGGGGCGTAAATCTGCCTTGCACCTCTACTAATGTTTCCTGGGTTTGCATCACCCGTTCAATGTTCTTATAAGCCAATGGCATTTCTTCAATGCTGCCGCCAATCAGGGTTACTCCGGCTTGTGAAAGGAATTTCTTCATAGCCGATTGTGTAAAACTATCTTTTGCCTTTTGGCGGGACATGGCTCTTCCGGCACCGTGCGAGGCAGAGCACAAGGCTTCTTCCACCCCTTTGCCCACTACCAGATAACCCGGAGTGGCCATGCTGCCGGGGATAAGTCCCGGTTGTCCTGCCTGTGCGGGCGTTGCCCCTTTGCGATGCACGATGGCAGTGCGTCCGGGAGCAATTTCCTCTTTCCAGGCAAAGTTATGATGGTTGTTCACATTTGCCATCGGCTTCAGTCCTAATGCCTTTGCCAGATTCAGATGTATCTGCTCGTGGCAGGCGCGGGCGTAGTCTCCCGCCAGGTTCATGCTCATCCAGTATTCCTGGCCTTCTTCCGAGTTGAGATTTAGCCAGGCGAAATGTTGCGCTTCTCGTGGAAGTTTGCAGACTTCACGTGCTATTTGACTATAATGCATCGCTATAGCAGCTCCCAATCCGCGTGAACCGGAGTGCGACAACAATGCCACATAATTACCTTCCGGCAGTCCCAGCACATTGCTTTCCTGCAAAAGAAGCTCTCCGAATTCCACGAAATGGTTTCCGCCGCCGGAACTTCCCAATTGCCGGATGGCCTTGCCGCGCAAATCCCTTAGAAGCGGCGTCATCTGAAATTCTTCCCGTTCCGTCACTTCATGTTCCTGCATAAAAGGCAGACCGCCATCCATGCCGAAATGGGTATAATCTTTCAACGCCTCCTTTATCTGGTGTGAGTATCTTTTCAGATAGTCGGCTTTGGCATCAAATACTGTCAGACTCATCCGGCAACCAATGTCCACTCCTACGGCATAAGGGATAACTGCGTTGTCGGTAGCCAGTACGCCACCGATAGGCAATCCATATCCGGCATGTGCATCGGGCATCAATGCTCCGGCTATGGTGATGGGCAGTCTCATGCTCAGATTCATTTGTTGCTTGGCAAGTGTCTCTATGAACTTCCCGCCATAGGTTTTATAAGGCAGAGGCTCATCGAGCAAATCATATGCCGTGAACTTCTTTTCTATGAGGGTAGGAGAGAGGTGTTCGGCCAGTTTGCTCCATATCTCATTATCTTTATAAGTATCGGGGTTTTCGAGTACATTGCTCAGAGTGGTTATGATTTGCTCTTTGCTGTCATGCTTGCAATGTTTGCTGACGATGGCTACTGCCAGACTGCGCGCTACATTGTCCCTATATCCCAGCTTACTTAAATCTTTTAATCGTATTCCCATATTGTTTTCTTAAATGTATGCATACGGCATTGGCTGTCCGTCAAACAACGGATAGATGCAATATGCGTGTATTCAATGCTTTGGGATAATGGATATGACTGTATCCGTCCACTGCATTGAAGTGAATAATAATAAAATTATAAATGTGATTTAGGACTAATCAAGAAAATTGCAAAGCCCCATCATCCCGATGAGTCAACTTAGTCCTGGCTGAGATATTATAGTTTCAACATAAATTAGTCCCTTTCTTTTAGTTTTAAAGGGGTGAGTATTGTATTTATCGGCGGCAAAAGTAATGCATCTTTTTTAGTTGAGCAAGGAAAAAGAACGTTTTTTTACAGAAATAAACAATCGGGCGTAGCTTAGTAATGACTCAGGTAATCATCAACGGTTGTTATAACTGAGACGTTGCACGCGTACAACACCTTTAACCCCAGCATCCGGATATTTAGTTTTATAATAGTCAGTCAAATCCTCGTAAAACCAAAGGCGACAGTAAGGATCTCTACCACCCCCGGCAATATATGTGATAATGGCATCATACGTATATTCAATTTGTTCAGAACCCGATTGAAAGGAAAAGATAAATTTGGCATACGTAGCTATTTGTTCATCTGTTGGTAACAGTTTATATGAAGCAGGCAGTTCTACAGGGTAACCACTCTCCCTATGAAGTTTCCCATTTGATATTGGAATATTATCAGCATCTACAAGTGTCCATGTCGAAAGTTCCTTATTAAAGACATAACCGCTGCCAACAAGGAACGAAGAATTATCTCGTAAATCATCTTCTATGATGCTTTTTTGTTCTGCATCAACCGCATACTTGAGTTGAATCTTGAATGGCGTTTCATATTGAGATATTATTTCTATCAGTTCATACCTGTCTGTGGAACCGTCAGTGGCAGGATTCTCAAGAGAAGTTATCCTGACCTTTAATTTATATTCATATCCCTTATTATATTCAAAACCTTCTATTTGGTCTTCGGCTATATGCAATTTCTTATTATTTTCCTCGATGGTACATTCCATTGCCAGATGGGCCGGAATTGAAGATGTCGAACTTACCCACACCAATTCGGGTGATATAGATATAACAACAATTTCTCCTACATTGTCATCGTCCTTGTCACAACTCATAAAACAGGATATGCAAAGGAATAATAGCATTATTCCCAATATTTCTTTTGTTCTCATTACACCAATTGAATTAAGATACAAAATTGCACAAGATGAAAGATAAAAACCTTGATTTGAATCAAGATTTTCTTTTCAGCACAATTCTTCTTCTAATCCGGCTTAAAGTTTCCGGTGTTATCATTAAGTACGAAGCCATCTCTCTTAATGTTATCCTGTTTAGTACGTCAGGGCATTTTCTAATTAATGATAGATACCGTTCTTCCGGAGTATTGCAATAGACAGATTTAAGTCTTTGCGCCATTGAAAAGAGAATAACTTCTGCTATCCTTCTACCAAGAAGTTGAGCATCCATACTACTGTTGAAAAATGAATTTATTTCAGATATAGGAAGTGTATATATGACAGAGTTTTGAACGGCTTGTATATTGGCAATGGTATAACTATTATTCTGCAAAGGTGAATAATTGCCGAAAACCTCATTCTCAAACGCGTAAGATAAGATATGTTCTTTTCCATTGGCATCATCGCAGGTATATCTGAATGCACCTTTTTCAAGGTAAGCTATAAAAGGAAAATGCTCCCCTGCCATGCAGAAATACTCATTTTTCTTTAAGTCAATCCTCTTGCCTTTATCCATAAACAGATGAATGAAATCACTAAAATCGAGTATCTCGTTGTATATATTGAATTCTCCCATAAAGTGTATTGCTTTCTTATTTGAACAAAGATACACAGAAAAACTTAGCAAGTGTTGTGTAACTTAGTATTAATGTTGTCCGGTTTCTTTAAAAGTCTCCCATGCCCCACGCGTAAAGTCGGGTATCTCTACCGGACGACTACCGCTTAGTACGGATTGTTCGCTGAGTTCGGTAATACACGACCATTCGGCGGCATCGTAGACATCCATATCTAGCGGAAGACCGTGATGCAGGCAGTAGATGAGGCGGTAATCCATGATATAATTCATTTCATTCGGTACACCTTTGCGGAGTCCTTCGTTACCGATAGTGGTAGTAAAAGGGTGTTGGTAGTGTTGTAAAAGGGCTTCGGTGGTTTCGTTTACAATTTCTCCGGTGAGAGGGTTTTCCAGATTGATGGTAGCTACCGGATACTTCTGGGCAAATCCTTGTGTACCGCAGATGGTGTGCGAGCGGCTGTAAGGGCGCGGGTGCACGGTGCAGTATTGCAACTGGATGGTTTTTCCTTTGACTGTATGAATAAGGGTGGTGTTCACGTCTCCCAGCGAATAAGTTTGTTGTGCTTCACGGGAGTCTTTTCCGAAAGTGCGGCGGGCATACTCCGTCATTCCTTCCTGTTGGGTGGACATGGATACGAGGTAGTGCATACGGTCTCCCCGATGAATATTCAATATCTGGCATACAGGGCCTAAACCGTGGGTGGGATAAGGGTTTCCGGTATGTTTCATGCAATAAACCTTGTTCCAGTGATTGTGGAAGCCGCCTTGGTTTTCATCGGTGAAATACATGGTACGCAGGTCATGGATATAGGCACCCTCCACATGCATGATTTCACCGAAGAGACCTTTTCTTGCCATATTCAATGTGGCTAGTGCAAAGGCATCATAGCAACAGTTTTCCAGCATGATGCAGTGGCGGCGGGTACGTTCGGCGGTATCGACCAATTGCCAGCATTCGGCTACGGTCATGGCAGCAGGTACTTCTATGGCGACGTGCTTGCCTTGTTCCATGGCATAAACGGCCATGGGAGTATGTGTCAGCCAGTCTGTACATATAATGATGAGGTCGATGTCAGGGGTGCGGCACATCTTTTGCCAGCCGTTTTCTCCGGTGTAACCGATAGCCGCAGGGTGTCCGCCTTTTGTCAATGTAGCTTGTCCTTTAGCCAGATTGCCGGGACGTATTTCACACAATGCTTTGATTTCTACATGTTCTATGAGCATGTAGCGTCCCAACGTTAGTAGTCCGCGGTTGCCTAACCCTATGAGTCCGATGCGTACAATAGGAATAGGGGAATGGGTTAGTCCTAAAACATGAGTGTGGTGTTCATTTCTGTTGTTTAGTCGACTCCATTCTTTTTGCATAGTATTTATATATTATAGGTTATACAGATTATTGATTGCAAATATACATACAAAAACAATTATAGTTCATTCCTGTAGAAAAAAAGCAGCAAATCTATGGAAAACGTTTTTCATCAATATTGCCTACATCTGCAATCATAATCATCGTTTACTCCTTTCCTTTTCTTCTTTTGCATTTGGGAAAATGTCATTATGCCACTGGTAAAACTATGTTTTTCAATTGGGGGCTGTGCAGACCGCAATTGGAGGCTCCATAGCCTCCAGTTGGAAACTATCAGGCCCGCAATTGCAGGACGAAGATTTGTTGCTGATAAAAGCACAAAAACAATAAAGAAAAGGGGTATTTTCAAACGGCTGTCGTTCTATTTGTCTTATTGTGGTATGGGGATATAAGTAGGGGGATTTCAAACTGAGCCGGGATGGGTAATCAGGGGGCTATAAAAACAAAAATCAGATAGTTATCGCAAGATTTCTATCTGATTTTCTTAAGAGCGGAAGACGGGGCTCAAACCCGCGACCCTCAGCTTGGAAGGCTAATGCT
>CAMTFK010000142.1 GCA_947071285.1 uncultured Bacteroides sp.
CAGGGCGTCCCTTGCCCGGACCGTAACCGTAATCCACCTCGTCTTTGTTGGGCAGGCGCATGCCGGCATGGTCGCGGTCGTCAGCAATCTGATTATACAATTCGCCCGGAGCCGGGTTCATACGGTTCAGCCAGTCGAGGCCCCATTTTATTTCGTCTACGATGTCGGGAATACCGTTGGCACCGGGAAGTCCGGCTGCATCGTAGAAATCACCGAAAGATTCCGGATTTTCCTGATAGGCAAACATCATCTGATAGATGGTATTTGCGGAAGTAGTGGTGTATTGCAGGTAATCGGTGGCATCGTGCCAGCCGCCGCGGACGTCTATGTGCTGTCCTGTCTTGGTGGGGTGATACAGGATATAGCCATCGTGCACATGGCAACTGTCTTTCAGGAAAGGATTGTAGCCGCAACGCTGCTGGCGCATGTAGTTCAGCAGGAAGTCAGCGGTGCCGTTGTACACATGGTTATTGATAGGGAAATTGGGAGAAACGGCTTTGCCCGCTTTCAGATAATAAGTTCCCGGCTGGTTGAAATCACTGAAATCCAGTCGATAGGTACTTTTCATAAGTCCCATCTTTCCGGTAGCTTTGGTGGAGGTGAAGGTACGGACGGTTTGTCCGGTGAAAGCATCTACCAGTGCATACTCTTGTATGTCAGCCGGTTCTTCGCTCATGAACACTGCCACTTTTACAGCTTGCGGCAAGTAGCCAAGTTGGTTAATACGTATCCATGCATCTGCTTTTACTTGCAGGGCGATGAAAGTGAGTGCTACCGTAAGTAGCCAATGGTTACTTTTCATAATAAGTCAATATATTAAGGTTGGGGGAAATCTGCTCTTCGTAACTGCATTATTCAAATACAAATAAAGTGTTTTCTGCTTATTTTAGGAACTTTTAGTAGAAATAATTAATTGATGTTATATGTCGTTTACATTCTTTTGAATTTTAAGTAGTGTTAATGAGGATTGTATAAAAGGGATAATTGCTTGTGTGTCTTAAAGTTGTAGTTTATAATACTTCTTTTTAATTTTCGTTTACGAATTTTAGTATTCAAAAGGTGGGCTTGGTGCGTTATTTGTGATAAGGTATATAAGAAAAAACTAAAATTATAGACTATGGCTTATATAGATTATTATCAAGTCCTTGGGGTGGACAAAAAGGCAAGTCAGGATGATATAAAGAAAGCGTTCCGCAAGTTGGCACGCAAGTATCATCCTGACCTGAATCCGAACGACTCTACTGCCAAGGATAAGTTTCAGGCAATTAATGAAGCGAATGAAGTGCTGAGCGATCCTGAAAAGCGTAAGAAGTACGATGAGTACGGCGAGCACTGGAAGCATGCCGATGAGTTTGAAGCTCAGAAGCGAGCCCGACAGGAGGCGGGTGCCGGTGGTTTCGGTGGCTTTGGAGGTGGCGGCTTCGGAGGTTCGGGCGCAGGATATGGCTCGGATGGCAACGGCAGTTACTGGTATTCATCCGACGGGCAAGAGTTTTCCGGCAGTGCCGGTGGCGGTTTCTCTGACTTTTTCGAGTCTATGTTCGGACATCGGGGACGTAGTGGAGGCGCTAATGCCGGTTTCCGCGGACAGGATTATCATGCAGATTTAAGTCTGTCTCTCCGCGATGCGGCACAAACCCATAAGCAGGTTCTGACCGTGAACGGAAAGAATGTGCGTATCACCATTCCTGCCGGAGTGGCGAACGGACAAGTTATCAAGCTGAAAGGTTACGGCGGCGAAGGTGTAAACGGCGGCCCTGCCGGTGACTTGTACATTACGTTTGTGATTGCGGACGACCCGGTATTCAAACGTCTGGGCGATGACTTGTACGTAGACGTGCCCATCAATCTTTATACCGCTCTTTTGGGGGGTGACCAGTTGGTGGACACTTTGAACGGACAGGTGAAACTGAAAGTGAAACCCGAAACCCAGAATGGCACGAAGGCCCGTCTGAAAGGTAAGGGGTTCCCTGTATATAAGAAAGAAGGACAGTTCGGTGACCTCATTGTGACTTATTCCGTGAAACTGCCGACGAACTTGACGGAAGAACAGAAAGAGCTGTTCCGTAAACTTCAAAGTATGAACTAAAAGGAGGTAGTACCATGCAGAACGAATTAATCATAGTCAGCGAATATTGTCGCAAATGCCACATCGAACCGTCGTTTATTGACTTGTTGCAGGAAGGTGGTCTGATAGATGTAACAACCGAAGGTGGGGAACGTTATCTGACGTTTACCCAACTGCCGGATGTGGAACGTTACAGTCGGATGTATTATGACTTGTCCATCAATATGGAAGGGATCGATGCCATTCATCATCTGTTGCAGCGTATGGAAGAGATGCAACGGGAACTTCATGAGTTGCGCAGTCAGTTGAGGCTGTTCAGATGGGAGCGGTTATGAATCAGTTACGAGTTACAGGCTACAAGCTACAAGTGCCTTTCGGAACATAGGGCAGCTACTTGTAGCTTGTAGCCTGTAGCTCGTAACTTTATTCCTTTCTGCGGCGGTAATGAATTTAATTCTATTGAAATGCCAATTTTTTATATGAGCATCTTTTTTCCGAAGAAGAAAGGAGAGAGGCGTGCTTTATCCAGACAGAATGCTATGAAGATGCTACCGTACAGGGTGGTGGCTGTGGCGGTGCAGAGAAAGCATATTCCTGTCGGGTCGAACGAAAAGAAAGGCAGAAAGAGTTTGGACAGTGCGGTAAAAACGGGGGAGAAAAGAAGAATAGACAATGTGTTTTTTCCGATGAATAGGGAGGCCTGTTTCACTGTATGGGGAAGATGTTTGTAGATGTACAGCGAGAAGCTGATGACCAGTCCGGTGATTAATATTCCTCCTAAAGTGTCTCTGTTCAGATTCTCCGGCTGACTGCACAGAAAGATCAGAGGGATAATGGCAAGAAAAGAAGCGGGAAAACAAGACAGGAACGAACGTTTGCCCAGATGGATAGTGGTGCCTGCCATGAAATAGAAAGCATTGGCAAATGTCAGCAAATGAAAGACGTAAGAGAAAAGTAGAAGAAGGCTGCCTGTTGCCAACAGACGGATAAATGGATTTGCCCGGAGATAAGTATGCACGAAATAATGGGTCGTGCCACATAATATGAATGTGTGCAGATACCAGTAAGGCCCAATGGGATCAAGCAGCACTTTGCTGAATAGAACTGAGGCGCTGATTTCCTTTATCCCGTCCCAAACGGGAAACAGCGTAGACATGCAGGCATAACTGATTTCCATAATGGCGTATGGAATGAATATCCATGCCATCGCTTTCAGAAAAACTTCCGGCTTTTTATGCACATTAATCAGATAACCCGAAATCAACAGAAAGGCGGGCATATGGAAAGTATATACAATGCTTTTGGCATACGGATACTTACTTCCTATATAGCTCAGGTGGAAGATGACCATGAGTGTGATAAACAGGCATTTCAGATAGTCCAGTTCATAGATACGGTTCCTCATGATTGTATCAGATAAAAGCATGAGGTACAGAAAAAATTGCGCAGATGCGGTATCGAACCGATGAGGCGTGGCAACTTACGCGGTTTAAGGTGAAATTTCTGTTCGTAATGCGGATTGATAAACCAGAATTGTTTGTGAAGAACCCGATAGCGGGAGGTGGAGAGAAGTTTCTCGAATAATTCGATACTTGTCCGGCATTCCCGTATGTCGAAAAGTTCCTCGATGCGTGCCTGGCTTTCGCCAAAGTGGTGCAATAAACTGCTGTAGATGCCTGCGGGCAATAAATGAATAAAAGGCAGGTGTGAAACATACTTGTTCCGGCAAATCTGCTGATGTCCTCCAAAAGGCATTTGCCAGGCAGGGAAGCTGACGAAGAGTATTCCGCCAGGAGCGAGGAAACGTTTGATATGTTCCAGAAAGCGGCATTTTCCGGAGATGTGCTCTATAACATCGTGAATCAGTATGATGTCGAATGCTTCTTCCAACTGTGTGATTTGAAAAATATCCGAGGCAATGAAAGTGGCGGGCAACCCTTCTTCCTGAAAAAAGTGGCGGGCCTGCCGGATGCGGTTTTCGGATAAATCAATCCCTGTAACCCGACAGCCGAGGCGGGCAAAGGGTACCAGATTCCCACCTTCGCCACAACCGATTTCAAGAATCCGGCTTTGGGGGGTGACGGAGGTGAATCGGTGAATATAGGGAAGGAAATGAAGTTCACTGGTCGCTGCCAGTTCCTGAAAGTAAGTCTTTCTGTTTTCGTGTCTTTGCTGCATACGTTTAGTTATTGTTTTGATGCAACAAAGTTAGGCTTGTGTGGGCTGGAAAAGAAAAAAAACGGATGACATTCGGGAAATGCAATCCGTTGTAAATTAGTGAAATATAATGGTTGGTTATGACATTTTACTTTTCGTCTGCTTCTTCTGTTCCCATTTTTAGCTTCAACCGGCGTTTGCGTTGGGCAACGATACCGGTGTCGGTGTTGCCGAAGCAAAGAGCGATGGCGAAAGTGCTTAATCCGACAGAAGCGAGGCAGGAATAAAGCAAATCCGCTTCCGTCAGTTTGGGATATTGGCTTTGCAGTTGGCTGATGTAGTCTCCATAAATTTCGAAGATGACTTGTTTCAACTCGGCCTGTTCCTTTTCGGTCATCACTTTGAGGTTCTTCTTCTCCTTACTGTTTTGGGCGGCAAGAGTGTCGAGGCGGCGGGAAATGGGAGTGCGACGGAAGGAAACGCTGCGCAACTGGCTGATTTGTTCTTCCATTTGTTGCAGCATGTGTTCTTTCTCGTGGCTTTCGGAGTGTAAGTTCTCTTTCAGCAAAGTTATTTTCTCACGGAGAGTTTTCAGTTCGTTCTCGTATTCTAGCCGGATGATACGTTTCCGTTTTCGGAGGGTTTGCACGATGAGCAGGAAGATGAAGGCGGCGGTTACAAGCACTAAAATGCCTAAGCCGATATAGAAATGCTGTTTCTCTTTTACCATGCGCACTTTCATTTCGGCTTCATGTTGGTAAGCCAGTTTTTCCAGCTCGGTGGTTTTTTGTTGTGCGTAGAGGGTGTCTGCACTCATGGTGTAGGCAAGCAGGTGTTCGTAGGCTTTCTGATGGTTGTCGAGGTGCGATTCCAACTGGGCACTATAGAAATAAGCCGGTAGTCGGGCATCCATTTCCGGGCAGGCTATTCCTTTTTTGTAATAATAACGGGCGGAATCTACATCGCCTTTCATGCGGTATACCTCACCCAAAACGGCATATTGTTTTGATGGGGATTGGCCTGCAGGGGTGTAGCGGATAGCAAGCTGTATGTAGTGGGCTACCGAGTCCCATTGTTTCAGACGCTGGTGTGCGTATTCAAAGTGGCTGTACAGTTCGTAAAGCATATTGGAGTCATTTACGGCATGTGCCAGGCGCAGGGCTTTTCTTTGCAGCCGTTCTCCGTTTAAGGAGTCCTGCATATGGTTCAGGGCACTCCCCATACAGTTGAGACGGCTGCTCATGGCGAAGGTATCTTTCAGGATAGAGTCGCAGACATAGGCCTGATGAAGCATATCGTATGCTTTGTCGAATATGCGGTCCCACAGGTACATGACTCCTAAATTGTAACACACCACGGAGCGTTTGCTCAGGTCTTCCACCTCCGGAAGCACCTGGTAGTAGATTGCCATGGCTTTTTCCGGTTGTTTGTTCTTTTGCAGTTCGATGGCTTCATTGATGCGGTCGTCTATGCTCTTTTTGGGGCGCAGACTGCACGAGATGAGGCATGATAATAATAGTAGAATAGTAAACAGCTTCATAAGACTGTGTATTAAAGTATGCTTGTCTTTATTGCTGGCCGCATGGACAATAGTAGACACAGCCGCCCAGATAGGCTTCTTTTATGATTCGTGAACCGCACTGCGGACTGGTGGCGTTTATCACATCGGCAACAATCTTGCCTTTCAATACGTCTGTTGCCTGGCGGCTAATGGTAGTAGATTCAGGAATTTCTATCATAGCTGTCTAATTTTAGTTTTGACAAATGTACACGAAAAAATCTGATTCACAGACATGCAGCATTATTTTTTTGATTATTTATTCGTTTGCATATCCAAACTTTCCTATCTTTGCGGCGTGAAACTACAAACTTCGAAAATATCCGCGTAATAACAGCCTGGTAATTCTTCTCTCAGGCTGGACTATTCTGTTTTGTTCGACATACTTCATGTCTCGGACAAATTTCTTGTACCCTTTTATTTGAAAACTTTACGGAGAGCATTTCTCCGTAACGATTCAATCTATGTATTATTTAAAAACAAAGAAATATGAAAACGAATATTATAGTAAGACAAACAACAGAAGCGGATTATCCTATCGTATATAATTTGATAAAGACGGCTTTTGAAACTGCCGAACACAGAGACGGCACCGAACAGGACTTTGCCGTAGACCTACGCAATGGCGGAAATTATCTTCCGGAACTGGACTTAGTGGCAGAACTTGACGGGCAAACGGCAGGGCACATCATGTTCACAAAAACATATGTAGCCCAACCGAATGGCAGCAAGTATGACGTCCTGATGGTAGCTCCGCTATCCGTGTTGTTGGAGCACCGCAACAAAGGCGTAGGCTCTGCACTGATGAAAGAAGGTTTCCGCATTGCCGAAGCGTCAGGCTACGGGGCGGCTTTCCTGTTGGGTGATCCCAATTATTATCAGAGATTTGGCTATAAGCCATCTCACCTGTATGGCATCGGTCACGGAATTTATCCGGCTGAATACCTTCTGGCTAAAGAAATCATTTCCAGTGCTTTGAAGGATGTTACAGGGACAGTTAATATGTAGTTTACAAACATTTTATATACGAAATATCATGAGTAAAGAAGATATGTTAATCATAGAATTTGATTTTACACTAATTGCCAATTATTTTTCAGCTTTAGATCGTCAGGGACCGGGTGGAAAAGCAGAAACTCTGAAAGCTCTGAGCTTTATTACCGACCTTCCCACCAAACCTAAAATAGCGGATTTAGGGTGTGGAACAGGTTTTCAAACGTCTGTTCTGGCTTCCAGTATGGATTGCTCTATTATCGCGATGGACCTGCTGCCCGAAATGGTGGAAGGTGTGAAAGCAAGAATCAAGCGGGACAAGCTGGAAGATAAAGTCACCGCATTGGTAGGCTCGATGACAGAGTTGCCTTTCCGTCCGAATGAATTCGATGTCTTTTGGGCGGAAGGTTCCATCTATAATATCGGCTTTGAAAAGGGACTGACCGAATGGAGAAAGTTTATCAAGCCCGGAGGTTATGTCGCTGTTTCGGAATGTTGCTGGCTGACGAACAAGCGTCCGGACGATATGGATTACTTCCTTCAAAACTTTCCCGAAATAGACAATGTATCGGGAAAACTGCGGATTATGGAACAGGCGGGTTATCTTCCGGTAGCACATTTTGTATTGCCGGAATATTGCTGGGTGGTCAACTATTATGCCCAGATGGAAACCCGTATGCGGGACTTTCTGGAAGAGAATAACAACAGTATGGCGGCGCAGAAGTTTGTTGATTTGATGAAGAAAGATATTCTTGTCTATGAGCGGTATAAAGAGTATTTTGGTTATGTGTTCTTTATAGGACAGAAATGTGATTAAATAAAACGAGAAGAAAAAATGAATAATTTATTGTTATATGGCTGGAACGATAGTCTGTTCCGGCAGAAACAGTCGACGCCTTTTAGTGGCTTGCCTCACGGGCGGGTTACGGTTACTCATAAGACTTGCTATGAGGTGGTGGCTGAGGACGGTTTATATCTCTGCGAACTGTCGGGAAATATTCTTTATGGCAGGATGCCGAACGAATATCCCTGCACCGGCGACTGGGTGATTTTTCAACCGACGGATGAGGGAAGAGGCATTGTTATGGATATTTTGCCACGCAGCCGGACGCTTTGCCGCAAAAAGAGCGGCACTGTGTCGGACAAGCAAATGATAGCCGCCCATGTGGATAAGGCGTTTATTGTACAAAGTCTGGATGCGAACTTCAATGTGCGGAGGGCGGAGCGTTTCATGGTTCAGGTGCTGGAAGAAGATATTCAGCCTGTACTGATTCTGACGAAGGCCGACCTGGGATTTAATGAACAGGAAATTGCCGACTCGCTGAAGCATCTGGCAGGGAAAGCACAAGTGTTTACGACTTCCATTCATTCACTGGAAACGATAGAGGCATTGCGTCGGTCTATCGGAGAGGGGGAAACGATTGTGTTTATCGGTTCGTCCGGTGTGGGGAAGAGCTCTCTGGTTAATGCCCTGTGTGGGAAGGAAGTACTGGAAACATCTTTTATCAGTGACTCCACAGGCAAGGGACGGCATACTTCTACAAGGCGTGAAATGGTGTTGCTTGAACATTCGGGCGTATTGATTGATACTCCGGGAGTCAGGGAATTCGGTATCACTTCCGGCAGTGCTGATGTGCTGTCGTCCATGCTGGATATTTCTGATTTGGAAGGAACGTGCCGTTTTGCGGATTGTACCCATACCAATGAACCCGGTTGTGCTGTGATAGAGGCTGTTGCAAATGGCACTTTGGAACAGGGTGTGTACGAAAGCTATCTGAAGCTGCGCAGGGAGGCCCGGTATTTCTCTACCTCAGAGCATGAAAGGAAGGGACAGGAAAAGACGCTTTCGAAGGTTCTGAAGCATTATGCCAAGAATTATAAGAAGGATAGGTAATTCGATACCTATGGAAAGATAAGTCTCTGACTTGTATAAGCTAAGAAGGCTGTCTCTTCACTTTTGGTAGTGGGAGACAGCCTTCTTTTTCTTATTCGTCAGTCAATTACTTGCGATAGCTTTCCAGTTCCTCAGCCTTGAACTTGCGGATGAAGTTGAAGTGTTTTTCTACTTCTGCTTCTGCATAGTTCAGATAAACAACGGCTGATTTAGCAAACAGTTCGGGAGCTTTGGTCGCATCCTGAATGAGAAGATGGGACATCACGCATACAGCCGCCATTTCGTAAAGGCGACGGGCAACGAAGTCCAGTAATTCCTGGTTCTGTGCTTCCTTCACTGCATTGGTGGTTGCCTCAAATTTATTCGTCATTTCTTTCAGGCGGTCCATCAACGGCTGCATTTCTTCGCTGCAAGGAATTGTTTCGTAATCGCGGAGAGTAGCGGCATATGAACCGTTGGTTACGTAACGGATAGCAGCTACAGTCTGTAACTGTGTAGTACCTTCGTAAATGCTCGTGATACGGGCGTCGCGGTAGATGCGTTGGCAAGCATATTCCAACATGAAACCGGAACCACCATGAATCTGGATACAGTCGTAAGCGTTCTGGTTGGCATATTCGGAGTTCATACCTTTTGCCAGCGGAGTGAAGGCATCGGCAAGTTTGGAATATTTCTTCTGTTCCTGACGTTCTTCCGGAGTCAGCTTGCGCTCACGGGAGATGTCGTCCAGCGCTTTGTAGATGTCTACGTAGCGGGAAGTTTGGTATAACAGGGCGCGGCCTGCATCCAACTTAGCTTTCATGATAGCCAGCATGTCATATACTGCCGGGAATTCGATGATAGCTTTGCCGAACTGTTTACGGTCTTTAGCATAAGCCAGACCTTCATTGTAAGCTGCCTGAGACAAACCTACCGATTGTGCGGCGATACCCAGACGGGCACCGTTCATCAATGCCATTACGTATTTAATCAAACCGAGCTTGCGGTCACCGCAAAGTTCGCATTTTGCATTCTTATAAACGAGCTCGCAAGTTGGAGAACCGTGAATACCTAATTTATTTTCAATGCGGCGCACGTCTACGCCACCTTCGCGCTTGTCGTAGATGAACATGGAAAGACCGCGGCCATCCTTTGTTCCTTCTTCCGAACGGGCCAGTACGAGGTGCAGGTCAGCGTCACCATTCGTGATGAAACGCTTCACACCGTTCAGGCGCCAGCAATTTTCTTTCTCATCGAAAGTAGCTTTCAGCATTACGCTTTGTAAATCGGAACCTGCATCGGGTTCGGTTAAGTCCATTGACATGGTTTCGCCGGCACAGATGCGCGGAATGAAACGGCTGTGTTGATCTTCGTTACCGAATTCGTAAAGCGTTTCGATACAATCCTGCAAAGACCAGATGTTACCGAAACCGGCATCGGCAGCAGCCACGATTTCAGCACACATGGTGTACGGAGTGATGGGGAAGTTCAATCCACCGAAACGGCGGGGCATGGTCATACCGTTCAGTCCGGCTTTCACCATGGCATCCAGATTCTGTCTTGTACCACTGGCATATTCCACGCGGCCGTTGGCACAGTGGGGACCTTCTTCGTCCACGCCTTCGGCATTGGGGTTGATAATCTCTCCGGTGATTTCTCCGGTGATTTCGAGCACCTTATCATAAGAGTCCATCGCATCCGAGTAGTCCTGCGGAGCGTAGTCAAATTTGTCTTTATCTTCGTATCCGCGTTCTTTCAGCTCGCAGATACGTTCCATCATCGGGTTGTTCAGTTGGAACTTCAATTCAGGAACTTCGGTATAAAAATTTGCCATAATCTTTTTATTGTTTTTAGTTATAAACGAAAATTGACGGGGATGGTGAAGTGCATGTTAACCGGATGTCCTTCTATCTTCCCGGGAGTGAATTTGTAAGTCATCGTCAAGAAACCTACCACTCTCATTGCTTCCTTGTCCAGTTCGGGACAAACACTCTTCACAACTTCTGCCATCTTAGGATTGCCTTCCTTGTCTATCGAACATTTTATGAGCACTAATCCTTGCTTTTTATCTTTTACGGCCTGCGGAGGATACTTGGTGTACTGGGCTATCAGTTTTGATAGCTCGGCATTTCCTCCGGGGAACTGAGGTAGTTCCATGTAAGGAATGAAGTCCAATTCTTTGCCATCAATATCATATAGATGCCCTTCGGAAAAATCGCCGTTCATGAGCTCCTCACGCTTCAAGGCTCCATTTTCATAATATTGCTTCAAGTTCAGCTTGCGCCCATTTTTGTAGGTCGATATTAGCCGTATTTGCCCATTGGGATAATACTCTGTCCGTTGTCCTACCAATCTTCCGTTTTTATAGAAGCACACTATGCTGTCATTTCCGTTGGCGTATGAATAGACGTGCTTGCCGTTTTTCGGAATTTTGTTCTGGGCATTCAGCATTCCGCATGCACAGAATAGGCATATAGTAATGATGACTCCCTTCATTTCGTTTATAAATTTACTTACTGTTTTCTTTATAGTATTTAATCATCTTCGGAATGACTTCTTCCACCGTGCCGTTGATTACATAGTCGGCGATGGTGTTAATCGGAGCATTCTCATCATTGTTGACAGAGATGATGATGCCGCTCTCCTGCATACCGGCAATGTGCTGGATTTGTCCGGAGATACCGCAAGCGATATAAAGTTTCGGACGCACCGTAATACCAGTCTGACCGATCTGACGATCATGGTCGCAGAAACCGGCATCGACGGCTGCACGGCTACCGCCTACTTCGGCGTGGAGTTCTTTAGCCAGTTCGAACAACATATCGAAGTTCTCGCGGCTACCCATACCGTAACCACCGGCTACGACAATCGGCGCGCCTTTCAGGTTGTGTTTTGCTTTTTCCACGTGGCGGTCGATGACTTTCACTATATAATCCGTAGTGGGTACATATTTGGCAACGTCGTGGTTGATAACTTCACCCTGGTAGTTGGCATCGAGGATTTCTTTCTTCATCACACCTTCGCGAACGGTTGCCATCTGCGGGCGGTGTTCGGGGT
>CAMTFK010000143.1 GCA_947071285.1 uncultured Bacteroides sp.
GCAAGGAACCGCATGCGCATATTGATAGTGGAAGATGAGGAGGAAATTCTTTCTTATCTGAAAGAGGAACTGGAAGGAGACTACAGGATTATGATGTGTAAGAATGGTAAAGAGGCTTATGATACCATTCTTGCGGATACTCCTGATTTGGTAATCAGTGATATTATGATGCCGGAAATGGATGGATTATCCCTTTGCCGGAAAATGAAGCAGAACACGAATGTCAATCATGTGCCTGTTATTCTGCTGACGGCTAAGTCTAAACCGGAAGATACAATGGAGGGGATGGCAACCGGTGCGGATGCTTATATGGTGAAGCCTTTCAATACGGAGTTGCTGAAAAGTACGATTGCCAATCTGATAGCTAACCGTAGGTTGTTGAAGAGTAAATTCAGTGGGGCACAGCAGCAGGAGGATAAGGTGCAGAAGTTATCAATGAAGTCTGCGGACGAAATATTGATGAGCAAGATAATGAAAGTTATCAATGAGAACCTCTCCAATACGGAACTGAATGTGGAGATGCTGGCGGCCAATGTCGGTCTGAGTCGTGTCCATGTGCACCGTAAGTTGAAGGAACTGACGAATCTCTCGGCGCGAGACTTTATCAAGAATATCCGCCTTCAACAAGCTGCCGCTCTGTTGAAGGAAAAGAAGCTGACTGTGTCAGAAGTGGCGTATGCAACAGGTTACGCGAACCTGTCGCATTTCTCCAGTTCTTTCAAGGAAGTTCATGGAATGTCGCCTAAGGAGTATATGCAGGCGCATCAGGGATAGCTTTTGGAAAATCATTCTTTTTATTTATTGCCTTTCCAGATAGAGAGAACTTTCCTGCGTATCAGGAGTATGTTCAGGGTGGATACCACTATGAATAAGATACTTCCGGCAAGGATGCAGGGGAGGAGAGAGCCTGTTTCCAGTTGTGGAAGCAGGGTTTGCAGAACCCCTGTGTAGTAACTTCGTAGCCATGCCACGCCACAAATGGCAAGGAATAGTACGAGGAGGTTTAATCCTACAGTCAGCACATGATAAGGTAGCGCCACTTTAGAAGGACTGTAGCCTATTAATAACAGGTTCTCCAACTTTGCCGTATTCTTTTGGAGCAACAGGAATACACTCAGCATCAGAATATAGAAAGACAGGATGCTGATGAACAGTCCCACGCCCGAAACAATACCTGTGATGAGGCGTAGGAAATAGGTAGTCTTTCCGGCATCCAGATTGTCCCCTTCGGTTTCATAATTCTTCTGTTGGAAGTAATCGGTGATAGCTGTATCCGTAGGGTTCTTCACTTCTACGATAAGGCGGGATGATTGTGCATCCCGTTCGGGTGCAAACGTTTTGTTGGCCCATTCCATAAACGATTGCGGAACGAGAATTGTATTCAGACGGTTGGAGAAGCCGACGATGTTTCCTTTATACTGCTCCATATGTCCATTGCCGCGCATGACGATGTCCATCTGTATCAGTCCCATCACACCTTCCGACAACTTCGGCAGGTTGCGGCTTTGTGCAAAACCAAAGTTATAGAGGTTCAGGTAATTGCGGGGAATGATAATAGGTATGGTCTTTGTTGCCTCGTCGAAGTGCCACTTATCCAGACTGACATCTACAAACTCATCGGGAACAGACTCGAAAAACATATCAGTGGATATGCGTATACCGGCTTGTTGCATTCCCAGTCCAGCCGAAACCTTGAATAGCGTAGGGGTAAAAGCGCCTACACTACGTGTGAAAGGTTGGGCTTCCAGTTCCTTGATTTCTTCTTTGGAGAAAGTGTTGCTTTGTCCGGTAAGGCTGCCGAGGGCACTTATTTTTTTGGTAGCGATGATATAATCCTTTTTCATGAAACTGTCTCCCTGCGTGAAAACGGGAAGGACATCCTTATAAAATTGCACGCTTAACAATACAATCAGCATTCCGAAGATATTGGCGAGAAAAAAGCCGCTCAGTTGTCCGATGCTGATGTGCTGACGGAGAAGTTTCCAAACAAGTCTGTTCATGTATGATTTGACAATTTACGATTTGACGATTGAAATTACAGTCTGTAGATGTGGGTGTAAGGGAGTTCGATATGCTTTCCGATGGAAGTAACGATTACTCCTGCACCTTGCCGTTCGGCTTCTTCTGTCAATATACGCCCCATCAGTGCGCCATTATCATCATCCAGATGGCTGATGGGCTCATCCAGAAAGATAAAGTCAAACGGTTGGCAGAGCGCGCGAATAAAAGCTACACGTTGCTGTTGCCCGAAGGATAGCTTTCCGGCCTTTTCATCTACTTTATCGGATATGCCGAGTGTATCAAAGAGGGCAAGGATTTCTTTTTTCTTTTTATAATTGGTGAGCCGGTTCTTCAACTGGATATTTTCTAATGCCGTCAGTTCGGGGAAGATGCGTAGTTCCTGAAATAGCATACTCAGCGAATGTTTCCGCAGCTCCACCCATTCATGTACGGTGAGTGAGAGGATATTTTGTTCATCGAAATTGATGATGCCCTGGTAGTCCCGGCGATATCCATATATATAACTGCAGAGAGAAGATTTACCTGTACCGGATGCAGCTTCAATCAGATACCGCTCTCCTTTTCGTAGCACAAGGTCTTGATGCCATACGTCGGATGTGATGGCATCCCGGTCGGCAAACACTTGGGGAAGTGTTTGCCGCAGATGAATGATTTCCATTATTAATCGGGATTAGATGCCTGCAAACTCTTTGATGAAGTTTACAATCTGTTTCAATGCATTTACATTCTTGTCTTTCAACTGAATGACCATTTCTGCATTATTGTTCGGGTCGCCTACTGCTTCCATATAAGCTACTTTGTCAACCAGGGCAATGGCAGTTGCATACTGTGCCCCGCCGTATTCACCCAACATTTTCACTACCGGCAGGCCCAGGATGGCTTCTGTGTTGATAACGAAAGCGCTGTGCTTACCTTTGATATTGGATGCGAAATCAGTGTCTTTAATTGACGGATTAACGGCTTTATCTATGCTCTTGTACAACATTTCGTCGTTCGTTGCATACAGATTATTGTCGTGTACACCGAAGAATACATTCAGCAGACTGGACTTATATACATATTCGTTTTCACCCAGTTTCAAGATGTCTTCACCACGTTTCAGACCCAGTTCACTCTTCTTCTCGTATAGCATCTGCACGGGTGCAGCGCTCTTCACATTAGCATAAAGCAGGAAAGTTGGGGCATTGTTCATGGTGACGTTAATCAGGCCCACTGCAATATCCTTCTGGAAAGTTCCGAATAACTCTTTCACTTCATTAGCCTTGGCAATGGAGAAGTTTTTCTGGAATTCCTGGTTCTCAAGCAGCAAGTTGTAGAATTCCTCTCCGTTGATACCCATACTGAGATACATCAGTGTAGATTTGGGGAAGTATTTCAGGAAACTGTTCTCTATAGCACAGGTTGCTTTCTTCTGTTTATCGAACATGGCTTGCAGTTCGGGGTTATTAGTGAAGTTTTCATACTTCATGCTGATTTTTCCTTTATCGAAAGAGAGGCTTCCCAGTATCTGCATGTCTTTCAGATTGATGTTCTGAGACAGGCCGAAGTTGAGTTGGTTGGCATATGCCCCCAAAAAGCTTGCCGGAGAGAAAAGTACATCAATATCTCCACCCATCTTCTGCATTTTCTTGAAAGCAGGTGTCGATACAACACTGTTCTCGCTGGTCTGCTTTAACAGTGCGGGGATACCTTGTTTGATTTTATCGAGTTGGGTGGCGCCGCTGTAATTAGTCAGCATAATCACAGAAGGGGTGTAGGCCAGAAGTACCTGATTGTTCATCTGTGTAAACTGGAAACCGTCGCCACTTGCCTGGGGTTGGCAGATTTGTTCTTTTTCCAGTGTTTCCAATAGTGCGTGTAAGTCATCTTCATTGCTCACTTTCGCAACTACCGTAGTATAAGGGAATGCTTCCGCGCTGAAAACGTACATTGGCGCTGACACATCGATGCCTGATTTCTTCGGGTCCTTCATAATCATTTCCACTTGCTGGAATGTTGCGGCATTCATACCACTCTTCAATGCGTCTATCAGCTTTTGCTGTGCTTCTTTGTTCTCCTTGTCATTGAGGCCTGCTTTATCAACCAGCGCCTTCACGTTGATGCTGACTACCGTGCTAACATTGGCAGGAATCACATTCGTGTACTCCTGTTTCTCGGAACATGCGCTGACAAAAGCCATCAATACAGCCAGCAACGCTAAGCGGGGAAACAAACTTTTCTTCATATCATTCTTGGTTTTAGTGTGATTATCATTGATTTTGTAAATTCAGAATGTGGCAGGCTACCAAGGCTGCCGTTTCTGTGCGTAGCCTCGACCTGCCCAGACTGATAGGTGTAAAGCCGTTCTCTATAGCCTTTTGCACTTCTTCTTCACTGAAATCCCCTTCCGGGCCTATCAATACCAAAGCATCTTCTCCTTTCCGGAGCACTTCTTTCAACAAAGGTTTCTCTCCTTCATAGCAATGCGCAATGAATTTCTGCCCGTTGAAAGGCTGTACGATGAACTTATCGAAGTCAATCATTTCATTCAGTTGCGGCAGGCGTGCCTTGAGAGATTGTTTGATGGCAGAAACAAGTATTTTGCTGATGCGTTCCGTCTTGATAACCTTTCGCTCGGAAAAACGGCAGTTCAGGAAAGTCAACTCGTCGAAACCTATCTCGGTGGCTTTCTCTGCAAACCATTCCGTGCGGTCCATGTTCTTGGTAGGGGCCATGGCAATATGCAGATGTCCATCCCATAGAGGTTCCTGATAGGTGGTTTCCAGAATGTTTACGATACAACGCTTATTGGTGGCAACGCTGATTTCTGCACGGTAAAAGTTACCTTTGCCGTCGGTTAGTGTTATCTGGTCGCCGATGTTGAGGCGCAGTACGCGGACACAGTGTTGTGCTTCCTCTTCAGGAAGTTCGGCATGGGTTTGTATGTCGGGTGTGTAGAATACGTGCATAAGTTACTGTTGATTTTTTCGTTTGGCTATTTCGTCCCTGATGTGGGCGGCGCGTTCGTAATTCTCGTTCGCAATGGCTTCCTGCAAAGCTTTTTGCAGCATTTCCATCGTATCTCCATGGAAGAATTCATCATCGTGCGGGTCGGGATTATCGCCCATAGGGGCTACGGTTCCCGTTTCATGTTCTCCTCCGGTTTTGAGTTGTTCTGCTTCCAGTATCTCTTCATAAATAAAAATCGGAGCTTTCATGCGTAAAGCCATAGCCACTGCATCCGATGTGCGTGCATCCATACGGATAATGGCATCGTCTGCTTTCAGATAGATATAGGAATAGAATACACCATTGTCTACTCTATATATAAGAGCACGCATCATGTTTACGCCTAATACCTCCAGACATGAAGCGAAAAGGTTGTGTGTCAACGGACGCGGCGGGACAATTCCTTTCAGGCCGATTAACATCGCCTGTGCTTCCGCCGCACCGATAATCACCGGCAATTGGCGTGTGCCGTTTACTTCTCCCAACACCAGTGCATAGGCTCCTGCCTGTTCCTGACTGTTGGAAACGTTTAGTACTTCCAGTTCTATTTTTTTCTTTTTATCCATAATACTTGTTAAGTACTTACTGCTAATTCATTTTTTCCGGCCGATGCTTATACTTGAAGACAAATGCAAACACAATCGCAACGACCAGTGCATAACCAGCGAATACAAACCATGCGGATTGCCACTGTGTTATTTGTGGCACCTCACTATTGAAATCTACAAAGTGATTGACAACAGCTTGTGCGCTCAGTGTGCCGATAGTTGCTCCGAAACCGTTTGTCATAATCACAAACAGCCCTTGTGCACTGGATCGGATACCTCTGTCTGTTTCTTTATCAACAAACAAAGAACCGGATATGTTGAAGAAATCAAACGCTACACCATAAACAATCATCGAAAGGACAAACATCCATACGCCACTGCCTGGATTACCCGTTCCGAAAAGTCCAAAACGCAACACCCACGCAAACATGGCAATCAGCATTACTTGCTTGATGCCGAAACGTTTCAGGAAGAAGGGTATTAGCAAGATACATAGCGTCTCGGATACTTGTGACAATGAAATCAGGATGTTGGCGTGCTGCACGCCGAATGTATTGGCATACTCGGGAATGGAGCCGAAGCTACTGATATATGGATTGGCGAACCCGTTGGTTATCTGCAAAGAAACACCAAGCAACATGGAGAAGATGAAGAAGATAGCCATTTTCTTTTGCTTAAACAGCGTGAAAGCACGCAGTCCGAGTGCTTCCACCAGAGACTTGGTTTTGCTGGTTTTGCAGATAGGGCAGCTGGGTAACGTCAGCGCATATACACCGTAAACCAAACCAATAAGTGCGCAGGCAAAGAATTGTCCGTAAGTATTTTGCAATCCCAGTAGGTCTACTATCCACATGGAACAGATGAAGCCGATGGTCCCGAAGATACGGATGGGTGGAAATGTCTTGATGGTGTCCAGCCCGGCTTTATCCAAAGCAGTATAAGCCACGGAGTTAGACAGGGCGAGTGTAGGCATATAGAAAGCAACGCTTAATGAGTATAAGGTGAAAAGAGGGCCGAATTCAACGTCCGGTCCGGCAGTCATGCCATAATATCCGGCAAGTGCCATGAAGAGGGCAGCGGTGAAGTGGCTGAAACTTAACAGCTTCTGTGCCGGTACCCAGCGATCGGCAATGATGCCCAAGATGGCAGGCATAAATAAGGACACAATGCCCTGCATGGCATAAAACATACCGATGTGCGATGCCAGATTGACACTCACCAAATAACTACCCATAGACGTCAGATATGCTCCCCAAACAGCAAACTGAAGGAAATTCATAATGACTAAACGAACCTTAATGCTCATAGCTTTTACTTTTATGTGTTTCTCTTTATTGTTGATAGATTGGTGCAAATGTAGGAAAATTATTGGAAAAGGCAGGTGTGGGGGGTATATAAAAAAAGAAGGCTATCTATCCCAGACAGCCAATCTTTATTAACCTTAAATCTAATACCATGAAAAACACAGTGCAAATATAGATGTTTTATGTTATACAACATAGTCTTTTGCGCATTTTCTGCTTTTCTTTAACATGTTTTTAGGTTTAAAGAGAGTTTTAACCCCATTCTAGGGAGATTAAAGTATAAGTTTATCACGATTTATTTATTCAACATACAGCACTAATCCTTTCAGGTATTCCCCTTCAGGATGATAAATGTTCACCGGATGGTCGGCAGGTTGCGTCAATTGATGCAGTATGCGCACGCTACGTCCGGACATGGCAGCAGCCGTGAAGACAGCCGTGCGGAAGTTTTCCTTACTGACAGCTTGTGAACAGGAGAAAGTGAATAAGATGCCGCCCGGTTTGATTTTCTCGAAAGCTTTCACATTCAGCTTACGATAACCTTGCAGGGCATTGCGCAAAGCATCCCGGTGTTTGGCAAAGGCAGGTGGGTCGAGGACAATCAAGTCGTACTGGTCGCCCATGCGATCCAGATATTTGAAGGCATCCTCGGCAAAAGCAGCGTGACGGCTATCGCCAGGGAAATTCATCTCTATATTCTTGTTGGTAAGGTCAATCGCTTTAGCGGAACTGTCTACCGAATGTACCAGTTTGGCATTGCCACGCATGGCATAAACGGAGAAGCCTCCTGTGTAGCAGAACATGTTTAATACAGAACGGCCGTTGGCGTAGCGTTCCAGCAGAGAGCGGTTTTCGCGCTGGTCTACGAAGAAGCCTGTCTTCTGGCCTTTCAGCCAGTCGATATGGAAATTCAATCCATACTCCATAGCTACATTGTCCGTGCTGCCTCCTTTCAGAAAACCATTCTCCGGGTAGAGATCGGCTTTGAAAGGCAAGGTTGTTTCAGATTTATAGTAGATATTCTCTATTTTATCTCCCATCACTTCGCTGAGGGCTTCCGCTATATCCATGCGGTCGAGGTGCATACCGGCGGAATGTGCCTGCATCACGGCGGTGCGGGCATAAACGTCTATTATCAATCCGGGCAGGTTATCTCCTTCGCCATGTACCAGTCTGTAGGTATTGTTGGTCGGATTTTCAGCAATACCGATGCTACGACGCATCTCGTAGGCAATACTGAGCTTACGTTTCCAGAAATCAGAGTCGATATTTTCGTCCTGATGGAAAGACAATACACGCACGGCTATGCTGCCAATCTGGAAGTGTCCTTTGGCTATGAATTCTTTCTTGGAAGTGTAGATTTCAACTACCTCGCCTTCTTCGGGTTCACCGTCGAAGTGGGCGATAGCACCGGAAAATACCCAGGGATGAAAACGCTTTAATGACTCTTCTTTGCCTGATTTGAGATATACTTTGTACATGCGATTAGTGATTAGCAATTATGGGTTAGTGATTAATGATTCGTGGTTGGTGAGCGGTTCGTCCGGTGCCAGTTCATAATCACCGGTTGTTTTTAATTCCTGTAATCTGTTGTAGATGTTGAGACATGCCCATGCATCTGTGGCTGCATATTGCTTCTGAGGCTCGGTCAGATGCTCAGCCTCCCAGTTGGAGAGGCGTTGTGACTTGGAAATCTTTTCTCCGAACAGGATACCGTAAATTTTTTGCAAGCTCTTGTCCTGTATGCCGAACATGCGGACATATTCTTGTAGTTCGATGCAGGCACGTTGTTCAAAAGGAGCGCGTTTGTGCAGCATCATAAAATCATCCCGCAAAGAAAGACCGATTTTAGTGACTGACGGACTTTCCAGTAATGAAATGATAGGCAGTGTCAGTCCTGTCTGGTTCAGGCGGAACAGAAAGCAATCCTCTTCTGAGGATACTTGCAGTAGGGCTACCTTGTGCGATTGCCCTTTGGTGAATGACGGGCGTGTTTCGCTGTCAATTCCAAGTAAGGGATATTGCTTGAGGTAGGTGACAGCCTTTTCAGCTTCCCAGGGTGTTTGGACAACATGTATCCGCCCCGGAAAGAGTGCTTTCGGCATGTCTTTGATAATTTCTTTATTGATAGTTTTCTTGATAACCATAATTAAATTCTTTATTCATGATGATGGTGTCCATGACAGTGGCAATCATCATCGTCGCAATCGCATCCATCTTCCATTTCGTCTTCTTCGTCAGATTGATAGTACTTCACATCGTGTAAGGCGCGAAGGGTGTTCACCAATCTTTGCCCCCAATATTCCTTGAACTGTTCCTGGCAAATGGCCAGAGAATCATTCATTGTTTCGTTCAGTCCCAGTTGAAAAACGAAAATGAAATCTTTGATGGCCTGGTAAATATCCGCAAGGTCTTCGGAAATATTTTTTTTGATGGGCTGGTCGCTATAGACCATGTCTTGTATGAATACATCCAGATAGTCATCTTTCTCGGCAAGCACATCGCTAAGGTTGATGCGGAGCACTTCATACGTTTCTTCCGTCACAAAATTTTCAGGTGCTTCATCACCAATCATTTCAGTTTCGGGCAACATGGCTGCTTTGAGATAGAGCAGCGGAAGTATTTTTAATGAAGTATCGACAAATGTATCACGCTTCATCGTCTCCGCCTGTTCCAGGAATTTACAGAACTCAGCAGCTACGGTGACGAATTCCACTACATTACGGTCGAATATCACTTGGCTTTCTTTTTTCATATCTACTTGATTTGGAACGCAAAGATAGTGTAAACCGAAAGCAGAAGCAAATTTATTTGCATTTTACTGAGGTGGCGTTTCATTTATTATTATGTGATTTTAATTTTTTCTTGCACATCTAACATTTTCTATTTACATTGCCTCCGATTTACGATAAATTCTTTAATTGTCGGCTTTTATCAATACATACAAACAAAATAAATAGCAGGAATGAAAGACAAACTAATTTTCTATATCATCAACATTGCAATCTATCCATTGATTACATTTGTTATCATGCCATGCCTCGTCAGATTACAAACTCTTGATGGAGGAGATGCTGCCGGAAATGCAATGGAACGGGCTTTTACATATCTTTTTGGATGTGTAGTGGCTTGTGTTATAGTATTAATTGTCAGTTCTATTATTTCTTATAAATGGCTGCATTGTGTATGGCATGCAGTTCCTGCATTGGTTTTGGGAGTTTTCCTTATTTGGTTCCTTCCCGAAGCAGAATCCTATATCGAATCCAACAGAACCCGTCATTATAAAGAATATTATGCCTCAGGTCAGCTTAGGGAAGAAGGTGTTAAAATCGGAAACCGTGCTCATTCCAAGCATGGTATAATCACTTACTACGCAGAAGACGGGCATATAGACCGGACAGAAACCTGGAAGAAGGGTGAAATGAACGGGGAATACTGCGAATACTACGACAATGGAAAACTGGCGGCAAAGGGTATCCAAATCTACTGCTTTTTACGTGGAGAATATGACAGTTACCGCTTCGGTAAATGGTTGTTTTATCGCGAAGACGGAACGTTGGACGACGAGCGGACGTATGATGAAGGAATTCTTTCGGGGTCTAAAAAATATAAATTCTGCTGGTTGAAGTCTCAAAACGGTAGACACATTGTCTGTGATATAGGGAATCATCGGCCTTTTACGGGCGAATTGGACAAAACTGCCATTGTGGACAACGATGTTATTCCGTTTTACTATACAGGAAAAATCATAGATGGAAAGTTTGATGGCGCCTGGAGTGGTTATTATGATTCATCAGGCTTACAAATGTCGGCTGAGGGAACTGCTGTTATGGGTAAGAATGAGGGCAAGTATACAGCTTATTATCCGAATGGTCAAGTATCTGTCACAGCCTGCTATCAGGATGATGAACTGGAGGGGGAATATTATAGCTATGACAAAGAGTCCGTTGTTACAGCCTCACATGGAACTTGCAGATATAGTTGCCATTATGTAGATGGAAAACGCCATGGCATTGCCCGCTGGTGGAATGAAGACGGTGTATTGGTACGCGAATCGGAATACGACACAGGGGAAACTGATGGTGCCAGTCGGAAATATTATGATAATGGCGGACTTAAATCGGAATATATTTATCGCAATTCTCAAAAAGAAGGTCCTTACGAATGTTACTACGAGAGTGGGGCTTTGCAGGAAGAAGGGTGTTATAAAAACAATAGAAAGGTGTATTACAAAAGTTACTATGAAAATGGAATGCTTGAAGAGTTGTTGCTGGAGGGGGATACCCCTGTGCATTATGCCCCAGATGCTTATGTACAAGCTGTTTATTCATTGAAGAATGGATATGAACTTCGGATTTCCTTGTCACCGGACAGCATACACATTTTTACTCTGAAGCAGGACGACAAGTGGTGTATGATGGAAAAAGATCCGTATTGTGGCTACGACAAAGAAAAGTTTGCTTTACGCTATAGTGGAATCGATTTCGATGATTATTTGGTGTTGGACAGATGGGAATCTCAATACAGTGTCTATTTGTACCTGTACGAAAAGAGTACCGGGAAAAATTTGTTTAAAGATAAACTGTATTTGGAAAGCGGTTACGATGCGTCTGCTAATCTTCTGTTATATCTTGATACGGATGATAAGACTAATCCGAAAGGTAATCTTACGTTACTTAACCTGCAAAATCTCTCAACGATGGAAGTAGATGTAAGGCGGTTTATTCCCGAAGATATACTTCCGAACTATTATTGGAACGATTTTAGTGTAAAGAAAGTCAATAACACATCGGTATGTATCACTTA
>CAMTFK010000144.1 GCA_947071285.1 uncultured Bacteroides sp.
ATAGCAACGGACGTCCTTCATGGTAGATTTCCCTCATGCACATCGCCCCCCTTACATCCGAAATCAATGATGCCTGCAAACCTGCTATCTGAAAAGTACCTTTATTATGCCCGCAGAGAATCTGGTTTCCCCACTCTCTGACGTACCATGCCTGTTCTTCCAGTCCGGGAACAAGTTCCAATTTTCCGTTTTTCACCCGGTATAGTCCCTGGTTGGAAGCTACATAGGCCTCATCTTCCTTTACCAGTACATCATAAATCATACCAATCTTCCGGTAAGGAGGTTCATAATAATATACCAGGGAGTTATTCAGTATATAAGCTATTCCTTCGTCCAGAGCCACCCAGACATTGTTATCGGCATCGCAATAAAGCCCCAGGACCGTGTTATTCTGCAAGCGGCTATCCGTGTTTTCCTTCCAGAGTAACCGTCCCTTTTTATCTATCGCATAAACTCCGTTGGATATGGTACCGATGATATAGCAACTGTCTTTCGTCATCACTGCCCGGTTAACGGTGTACTTCTCCAATTCTGCATCACATTCCGTATGCCACTTCACTACCTTTCCATGCTGATAAATGAAGCCGCCACTATTCCGGGTCAGCAGCAAAGCGCCGTCATCATACGGAAGTCCTGCCATGACATCACTGTCGCCCAGCAGCTTCCGGTCAATCAGGTGTTCAAATCCATCGTTTATAAAGATAGAAAGCCCCTCATTTATCAGTTGGGAATAAAAAGTATCACCTACCTGAAACAGGTTTAGTGGAAGTGATTTCGTGCGGATACCTCTCACGGTATGTCCGTCGTAAATGAATAGCGAACCAAAGGACTGGAACACAATCTCGTCCCGCACCGGCACAATACTCCAGATTTCATCATTCTGAAACCGGAAGTCTTTTACTTCATCTTTTAATGAATGGTACACAAGGCTATCTAACGAGTCACGTTCAAAGTAACCGAACTCTTCAAAAGAGCCCACAAATATCTTTCCGTCCTCACCAATGTACACAGCACGCACAATATTCTTAGTAGGCAACTCATGCAGTTCCCACCTGCTCCCGTCAAACTCCAGCAAGCCTTTATTGTTACCAATATATATGATTCCCCTCTCATCCTGGGCAATAGACCAATTCTGGATTCCTGCATTATAATCGGATACGGAATAACTTCTCACGATAGGAGAAAACGGAATAGAAGAACCTCGTGATAAACTACTAAATAGAGAAAAGACACAAAATAATAGCAGGGTTGTTCTCATAGACGTTGCTTTACGGTAATCTTTAAGCAAAGGTAGAAGTTTCTATCTAAAAAACGGGTAAATCTGCCGATTATCTTTAAAGAAAAGAGAAAAGATAATCGACGGATTTACCCGTTTATGGCATTATAATCAGTTCTTTGCAAGCGGAGCGCTCAGCATCTCCTTATATTTTGCAGAATCGCCCAACACCTTCACGGCTTCATTCAGGCTATCGTCATCCTTCAACTGCTGAATGATACCGCCGCGTTGGAAATAATAACGCTTGATGATGTCCTGCGCAATCATGTTCTTGATATCCTTTGAGAAGTAATCAAGGTCGCGGTCCAGATTGTGGGTCAGCTTCTGTTCAAGCGCTTTGAACTCATCGGAGGCATCTTTCATATATCCTTCAAATTCGGCCATTTCCTTCAGGCTCTTCAATATCTTTTCGCTCTGCTGGTCATATTTGAAGTCGGCTTTCTTCACCATCTCCTTGAACTCGGCATAATCTGCATCGGTCACCTCAAAGTTCTCGGGAGAAGCTATTGTGGGGTGCTTCTGGCAATATTGCGTTGCATAATTGAATATCAGATTATCATTGACCAGATAGAACAGGATATTCGGCAGTTTTTCCTGTTCCACTGCCACATCCGGTGTCACACCACCGCCATCGCGCACTTCACGACCGGCAGCCGTATGGAATACAGTGGTCAGACTATCAGGAATACGCCCTACACTACCGTCGGGATTACGGTGCTTGTAGTCTATCGCCTGTACGCAACGCCCGCTGGGGATATAATATTTAGAAGTGGTCACCTTCATCGTACCGCCATAAGGCAACGTGCGAGGCACCTGCACCAGACCTTTTCCGAAAGTACGGTTACCTACAATCACCGCCCGGTCGTAATCCTGCAAAGCACCTGCAAGGATTTCAGAGGCAGAAGCCGTACCACTATTCACCAACACAGCAACAGGTATGTCCAAATCCAGAGGCTCGCGCAACGTCTTATAAGAATTGCTGGCTTGCTTAATCTTCCCCTTCGTCGTTACAATCATCTTGCCACGGGGCAGGAAGAAATTAGCTATCTCCACAGCTTCTTCCAACAGACCACCGCCATTGTTACGCAAGTCAATTACCAACGAAGTGATGCCCTGTTTCTTCAAATCAAGGAAAGCCTTTTTGAATTCCTTGGAAGGGTTGCCGGAGAAAGTGCTCAGGCTGATATAACCCACATTATTATCCAACTTGCCATAATAAGGGATGAACGGCAATTGGATGCTTTTACGGACAACCGTAAAGTCCAATGGTTTTTCTTCGCCGGGACGTTCCACTTTCAATTGAAAGCTCGTACCTACCTCACCACGCAGCATCTTGCTTACATCTGTATTTCCCGCCAGGTCTTTCCCGTCTATCTCAAGCAAGATATCTCCGGCTTTCAGACCGATTTCCGCAGCAGGCATATTCTCGTAAGGTTCTACAATCACCGTACGTTTCAGTTTCGGCTCATAACGAATGATGGAACCTATACCTCCATAAGAACCTTTCAGCATCTGCTCCAGTTCACTGCGGTCCTCTTCGGGATAATATTCCGTATAAGGGTCCAATGAATAAAGCATCGCATCGATACCCTCACGTATAGTCTTGTTCGGGTCCAGTGTATCCACGTAAAACATATCCAGTTCCTTCACAATGGAATTGAATACATCCAGGTTCTTTGCAATCTGGAAATTGCGGCTATCACCACTCTTGAAACTAAAAAAGACAACCGCACCTACCACCAGAACCGAGGCAGTTATCCAGCGCACTTTCAGAAATCTCTTCATATCTTACTTATTATAATTCACTGATTTTCGTTTTAATATCTTCCCACCACTCGGCCGGCATCTCAGCGCCAATCACCCGGATGATGTTTCCCGATAAAATAGAACCGGTCTTAGCACATTTCTCTAATGAGTGTCCGCAAGTCAGTCCGTATAAGAAGCCGGCGGCAAAATAATCGCCTGCACCGGTTGTGTCTATCACTCTATCCACTGCAACAGCATTCACATGCACTTCTTCCGTACCCTTACGGATGAGTGAACCCTTGGCTCCCATCTTCACAATAGCTATACTGCACATTTTGGCAATGATGCCCAGTGCTTCCTGCGGCTCCTTACCGGTAAACGCCTTTGCCTCTTCTTCATTGGCAAACACAATATCCACATACTTGTTTATCAATAAAGAGAAGAATTCATGGTCTTGTTCCACGATATTATAACTTGCCATATCCAGGCAAACCTGCAATCCGGCTTCCTTGGCCAACTCTATGGCACGAAGTATCATGTCGTGATCCTGCACCAGATAACCTTCAATGAACAAATAAGTATATCCTTTGAACATCTCCCGCGAAAGTTCTTCAGCCTTCAATGTGGCGGCAGCACCCAGATAAGTGCCGAATGTGCGCTCCCCGTCAGGTGATATAAAAGTAGAAGCTACTCCCGAAGGCAGTTCGGTTGAGACTAACAGATTCGCTTCCGTTCCCCGTTCCAGCAAGCTCTCCCTATAAAACTTTCCGTAAGTGTCGTTGCTAACTTTACCGATGAAGCCTGTTCCTGCACCCAGACATGCCAGCCCACGTATAGCATTACCGGCAGACCCACCGGTTGCGAGTTGAGTCTCCATCTGGCTGAAACATTCATTAATTATCTGCAGTTTATTCTCATCAATCAGAGTCATGCTCCCCTTGGGCAAATCCATTTCCTTTAGAAGATGGTCATCGTTTAGAGTAGCAAGAACATCAACAAGGGCGTTGCCCATACCAATTATTTTGTCCATTTCGATATTTTTTTTGCAAAGATATTGCATATTTCAAAATATCCTATTACTTTTGCACCGCATTTGAGAAAAAACAACATTCTTCCTTAGCTCAGTCGGTTAGAGCATCTGACTGTTAATCAGAGGGTCCTTGGTTCAAGTCCAAGAGGAAGAGCAAAAAGGTTCGTCATTGCGGCGAACCTTTTTTGTTTTCTATAAAAACCACTTCATTCATTGCCTCACTTTTTAAGGAAAACCAGAGGGAAGCAAGGCCGTTTAGTATTATTTAACTATCCGCTACAGCCAAGGTCAGTATACTGATACGTATTCCGGCCACTTCGCAGAAGACATCGGCACAGGCGGTAGTCGTAGAGCCGGTAGTCAGCACATCGTCTATTATCAATACGTGCTTTCCGGTGAAGTACTCCGGATGGTGAAGCCGGAAGATGCCGTCTACATTTTCCCAACGTTCATAAACCGACTTACGCGTTTGTGTATCCGTATGCTTTTCGCGTACCACCGAAGAAACATCCACAGGTATTCCAACTACCTGAGACACTCCGCGGGCAATCCATTCACTCTGATTATATCCGCGAGCTCTCCGTTTGCGAGGATGCAAGGGGACGGGAATGATGACGTCAATATCCTTAAAAAAGTCCGTAGACGCCAATTCTGCCGCCATGAAGCGTCCCATAGTTGCGCCTAATTCTTTGCGGCCACCATATTTGAATTGATGCAGAATCCTGCGGAAATCACTCCCCTTGCGGTAGAAGAAATAGGCAGTGGCACGTTCTAAAGGAATCTTTCCCCAGAACATACGTTCGATAAGGTTATCCTTTTCTTTATGATAGTTAGTGCGGGGCATATCCATATTGCACCGGGTGCAGATAGCTTCTTCACCTTCTGCAAGTGGCGCTCCGCAAACAACGCAGCAACGCGGAAAGAAAAGATGAACGAAGGGTAATAACCAGAATTTAAGTATGTTTTCCATAATAAGAGAATTATTCTATTTCTTAATCTTGTTCAGCCACCTTCTCACATCCCCAACGGAGGTACTTCCTGTATAAGCCCTTGGAATATCGGATGCAGATGCCCGTTTGTGGCGATAATATGGTGTCCTTCCATAAAGTTCTCATTTCCGTAGAAATCTGTCACCCTGCCGCCTGACTCCAACACCAGCAAAGCAGCAGCAGAATAATCCCATTTGCCAATGAAGGCCTCCGCCCAGGCATCAAACCGCCCGGCAGCCACATAACAAATCGCCAGGGCAGCAGAACCGGTCATGCGTATCCCCCCCACTTTACCGTATAAATTATGTATCAGATGCTCTCCCGTACGGGCATATTGACGGGAATTATAAGGCAGTTCAACTACCAGAAAGGCATCTTCCAATTGTTGCACATCGGAAACCCGCATTCGCTGGCCATCCACATAAGCGCCACCACCTTTCCAGCCATAGAAACACTCGTCACGACAGGGATCATAAACCACCCCTACCAGCAGCTCTTCTTTGGAGCGAAGACCTATGCACACACAGTAAGGTGCATTATCATGGATGTAATTCGTCGTTCCGTCCAGCGGGTCCACCACCCAGCAATAGGGTTCGTCCCGATACACCGCAGAACCTTCTTCCGTAATAAAACCGGCCTCGGGCAACAATACGGAAAGCTCAGCCACAATCTGTTTCTCCGACTCTTTATCTACATAAGACACGTAGTCGTGCGCTTGTTTCTTCTCTACGCTTTCACTGCGGAACGTTTTCCTTTCTTCTTTCAAGAAACTTCCCGCATCCATAGCGATGCGGCAAACTTCCGCTGTAAGTGATGCTAAATCCATATTCGTTATTTTTTTCTTCGTTATTCTATTATCTCCCGCGCAATCCAGGCACAAGCCTCAGCGTCTGCCAGCGCATGGTGATGTTGCTCCAACTCATAACCAAAATAAGCGGCTACCGTATGCAGTTGATAATTTGGTAAACCTTTCACCCGCCTGCGTGCCGTACTCAACGTACAATGAAATTCATAGTCAGGATAATCCAGACTGTAAGTCTTGAAAACCGCCTTGAGACAACTTTCATCAAAACCTTTATTGTGAGCTATGAGCGGAAGCCCTTCAATAAGCGGTGCGATTTCTTTCCACACGTCCGGAAATATCGGCGCTTCTGCCGTGTCCGCCATCGTCAGCCCGTGCACACGGGTATTCCAATAGCTATAATATTCCGGTTCGGGACGAATCAGACTATAATAACTATCTGCAAACTCTCCATCCCTCACTATCACCACACCAACACTGCACACACTGGTACGTTGTTCGTTGGCAGTTTCAAAGTCTATGGCAGCAAAATCTTCCATTCTTATAATATCAAAATCTATTGGACATCCTCTGCCTGCTGATAAATCAGGTTTCCTCTCTGGCTGATTGTCCATTTACCATTTTCCATACGGACATTCTTTGTGTCATCATCTTCTACATTCCAGGCGTAACCTCCGGCAGGCAATGAGCGGCGGTCCAGAATATCATTGGGACGCTCATCAGAGAAAAACAATTCCACCTGCAAAGAATCGGGCGCAAAAACAATATATGCCGACTTTTCCTTATCCGCCACATCTTCCATGCGGACTCCTTTCTCCCAAAGACGAATGCAGTCTTTTTGCACTTCACTCCACGTATATCCGGCGGAAGCAATGCAGCCATGCTCGTCTTTATCATTACCTACAGCATTACTTTCAGCCTTTTTATTTTTGGTATTACCACATGCCGTGAGTGCGACACTCGCACCCATTAAGAGCAATAAACAGATGTATCCTGCTTTCATAAGAATCATTCATTAATATTTCGTACGCCAAAAGTACAAATAAAGCCGAAAACTTCTCCATCTGCTTCACTCTTTTATTTTCCGGTCTATAACATGAACAGGTTGAACCTTACAAGATACCATGCCGAATAACGGATCACTTAAAAAAGACTGTGTCAGAATTCGCTTACACCCTGCGTGCAGAAGGAGCAGCTGAGAATAGCATTACCACCAAGAACTACCTGTATGGGACAATGAACTATCTGGAACAGACCCAATACTACGACGGATTGGGAGAGCCGATACAATTACTGGAGAAACAAATCACCCCTCTTCAGAATAACCTGCTCCACGTTTTTGAATATGATTGTCTGGGACGTGAGACGCGTAGTTGGTTACCTATCCCAACCGCAGCAAATGGGCGTGCCACTAATTATGCCAATCTTTCTGCAAATTATTATGGCGATTCATACGCCTACACGGAAAGTACCTATGAAGCAGCACCTATAGAACAGTTGTTAAAGAAAACGCCTCCCGGGAGTGATTTCCGGGCACACCCGGTTACTTACGAATACCTGGCTAATAAACCACAGATACCGGTCTTAAATTGCAACCGTTATGAAGCTGTAAACAGCGAGCAATTCCGTTGTACCGGCACTTACCCGGCAGGAGAACTGGAAGTAACATTAACTACGGATGAAGACGGACACAAACAATATACATTCACCGACTTCCGGGGAAACATCGTCTTGGTGCGGCAAGTTAATAACGGAGAATTTCACGATACTTATACCGTACATGACGCGCTCGGCGATCCTCTGCTAGTGCTTCCACCGATGGCTTCCGCCGCACTTGGCAGCAGTGGCACATGGAGTATCCGAAACAACGACATCTTGCAGAAGTACGCTTACTACTATCGTTACGATGCCCGCCATTTATGCATCGAAAAGAAACTTCCCGGAGCGCAACCAGTCTATTATGTATATGACAAGACAGGACGTCTCATGTTCTCACAGGATGGCAACCAGCATACCACAGGAGAATGGACATTCTATCTTTACGACAAATTCCAACGACTGACAGTACAAGGCATATGCAAAAACACCAATACCGCCTCAGCTGTTTCAGTCATCATCAATTGCGAACGCAGTAATACTAACACAGGTTTAGAGAATAGTGGATATAGCTCTACATTTTCACTGACCTCGCCCGAAGTACATCTAGTAAACTACTACGATGATTATGAGTTCAAAGTGCTGTCCGGATTCAATAACAGCAAATTTACCACTGCTTTCTCAACTGCTAACCAAGGATATGTCAAGGGATATCCGGCAGGCAGTATCACAAAAGTGCCGGGAAGCAATACCAAACTTTATTCGGTTAATTTCTATGATATCAAAGGGCAGATTATCCGAAGCTTGTCAAGTAATCACCTGGATGGATACGAAACTGTGGAGAACACTTATACTTTTACGGGAAAACCCAAGACAGTGAACCATGTTCATACCACTAATGAGAGTAATGCCAATAAAAAAACTGTAGAAGAGAATTACACTTATAATTATGATCATGCCGAACGTATCACATCGGTAATTTATAAACTGGGAAACAATACCGTAACACTGGCAACAAACACCTACGACGAACTTGGAAGATTGAAAAGCAAGTCACATCACGGATCTAATGCCAACAGTATTACGTATGATTACAACATACGGGGATGGACAAAAAAAATAGAAAGCCCAAAATTCATCCAGAAGTTATATTATACGGACGGGAGCGGTACTCCATGCTACAATGGTAATATCAGCAGTATGACCTGGAAAGCAGATACCGAAACCATACGGGGATATAAGTTCACCTACGATCATCTAAACCGCATGCTGAATGCCGGTTATGGAGAGGGAAATGATTTATCGGCTAACACAGAACGTTTCTCCGAGATTATCACCGGATATGACAGGAATGGAAACATCTTGGGACTGAAACGTAATGGAAAGAGTTCATCTTCCGCCTACGGGATGATTGATAACCTGACTCTGACATATGACGGTAATCAACTAAAAAATGTTACTGATGCCGCAACAGATCCTCTCTACAACGGCGTGTTCAACTTTGTAGACGAGAACAAGGGAAGCGGAACAGAATATTTCTATGATTCCAACGGAAATATGCAGCAAGATTATAACAAGAAAATTAGTAAAATCCAATATAATCTTTTAAATTTGCCTACAACACTGCAATTTACCAATGGAAACCGGAAGGACTATACCTATAGTGCGGACGGAAAGAAACTGAAAGTCGTACACAAGACGGCAATCGCCAATATATCCGTCCCCATGGGGCAGATAAAAGAGCTGGCGGCAAGTCAGGTTTCACAAACCCATACGGTGGATTATTGTGGCAATGTGATCTATGAAAACGGAAGTCTGAGCAAGGTGCTCACAGAAGAAGGTTATGCCACTCTGGACGGGACAATTCCAACATTTTATTATTACCTGAGAGATCATCAGGGAAATAATCAAATGGTAGTACGCTTGAACGGAACGTCATGGAACACAGAACAGATGAATCATTACTATCCTTTCGGAGGGGTATTTGAAGTGAATACTGAAACTTCGGGAAAACAGCCTTATAAGTATAACGGAAAAGAACTGGATAGAATGCATGGGCTGGATTGGTATGATTATGGGGCGAGGATGATGGATGCGGCATTGGGGAGATGGCATGTGGTGGACCCATTGGCAGAAAAGTATTATTCAACTAGCCCATATACATACTGTCTGAATAGTCCAGTGAAGTATGTAGACCCTGATGGGAGGATTGTAGGCACTGCCTTAGGTGGAATTATTGGTGGCATAGCAGGTGGATATAGAGCCTATAAAGAAGGTAAAAGTTTTTGGGCAGGTGCAGCGGAAGGTGCCGTTTCAGGTGCAATAACAGGTGCTGCCGTTGATTTGGCAGTCGGAAGTGCTGTAGCAACTGGAGGGGGTTCCTTACTTGTCTTGGGAGTCGGAGCTGCTGCAGGGACTATTGGTGGTGCTGGTGGTGCCATTGTCGGAGATGTTGTTGGACAGGTTGTCGATCAACGTTCAAACAATAATATTAAGATATCTACAGAAAACTTTTCCAGTAAAGCCATAAATGGAGCAATTGCAGGTGCAGTTGGAGGAGTAGCAAGCGGTGTTGCTAGTAATCTGGGGAAAATGGTTGCTACCTCTTCTAAATCTATTCAGCAAACAATGTCTAATAATATAAATTCCACAGCAACTGTATTAGGCGAAATGGGGGCATCTGCAAAAACAACAAGTGTGATCGTTAATCAAATAACAAAAGGCATGAGTGAAGTAGGCAAAACTACAGCAAACTCAATCTGGAAAATTGATGCAGGGACTTCTACTATTACTGAATTTTCATTAAAAATAACGGAGGACAAATGGAAAAAATAATTAGATTTATTTATAAATCAGCTTTATATCTATGGCTTTTTATATGTGGCACATTTTTCATATATTATTATTTTCTATATATAGCACATAATGGTATCGTAGATATTTTTTCGTATGCTCCGACATCTGTTATAGATTTTTCTATAGATTTTAAACAACAACCAGTTACTATTAACTACTCTTATAAGGTAAATCAGAAGAAGTACTCAGGAGCACAAGAAGTCGCAGTTGAAGTTGCCGAAGAAATACAGAATACAGAAATAACCATTTTATATAATAAAACATTTCCCATGATTAGTGAAATAAAGGATATCAGTGGGAATAGCTCTAAGTTGAACGAATGTATTTGGAAAATGGGATTAACATTCATAGGTTTCCTTTTTGCTTTTCTCATTTTGAAATTTGCAGATCATGAGAAATGGATTGGAGTGTACGCACGTGGGGAATACAAGAGTAGAAAACAACGAGAACAGAAATAGGAGAAAGTCTACATTCATGGCTCCAATGGACTACAAGCCACAGTCCCAATGAAATATTTTGTAACTCCTAAAACCAAATAATATGAGAAAATTAATTCTATTATCAGTTATGCTTTTTTATATGCTTCTGTATAAAAGCCCAAAAAAACAAGCCAAATAGACAGCTTAATTAATGTAAGTTTACTCTCCTATATAAATAGGATGTTTTCGCTACGGTAATCGGTAGGGTTAGCACGCTTATTGTTTATTAAATATTAATAAATTAATAGAGGACTTATTGGAGAGCTAATATACGCTAATTCAGCTCTTCCATAACTAATTATTTTATATTATGGAATGGAGAAAAAAGATAAAAGATTATTTTAAGAATGGCAATTATGCATATTCTATTGCTTTACTGAAAAGAAATATATTAGAAAAAAATGATTTATTAGATACATTTATCAATCTAATCTATGTGTATTTGTATTCTATTGTTGAAACAGATATGTCGAAAGAAACTAAACAGGTCTATTTAAAGGATTTAAATTCTACTTTTAAGATTTTTATTGAAGATGAAGAGTATATAAACGATCCTGAGTTTTTGTTTTATACAGCTTACATAGCGTCTTCTTTTGGTGAGTTTTACTTAGATTTGACCTGTAATGATATAGAACAAATGTTTGAGAAGTCTTTCCAAATAGATTCTTTAAATTTGCTTTATATTTGGGGGTATTCTCCATATTTGAATGTAGACTATGCTAAAATGAGAAAAGAGCATGCCATAAAAATAGCTGTCTCTTATACACATCTGACGCTGCCGACGAAGAGGATAGTGTAG
>CAMTFK010000145.1 GCA_947071285.1 uncultured Bacteroides sp.
AGGTCTTTAATAGTTAACAACTTCAATGTATCATTTAAACCATGTTATAAGATTACCTATTTGACCTCCAAAATTTGCAGAAGTCCTACAAATCCGTACCTTTGTATTGTGTTTTTCATAGTATTAGATTTAAGGTTAACAAAAAGATTGGCTGTCTGGGATAGATAGCCTTTTTTTTATGGTATCATTGTTTATATCGTTATATTGACTTAACGATGAGCCAGTGATTTTTTTTGCTTGAACTTTAGTTAAATCTTTGGAACAACTATAAGTTACAGAACTTTTAAAACCATATAGCGGGCTCCATAGTCTTCGCGTTCAAGTCCATAATATTCAATTTCTTCTTTCAAATAGTCTACTTCCGATAGCCATAATTAAGCTATTTAATCGAGTCATAATTTGCACTAAATTTGCCCCGAACCGATGTCGTTTATTGTCCCCAAATGTACTTATTTGCAGTTAAACATGCAAGTATAACATAAAAAATGAGGAAGTTACAAACCCGTAACTTCCTCATTATCAATCGAGCGGCAAGCGAGGTTCGAACTCGTGACCCTCAGCTTGGGAAGCTGATGCTCTACCAACTGAGCTACTGCCGCATTACTTTCTTAGAAAGACGGTGCAAAGGTAAAAAGAAGTTTTTTATATTCAAAAATAAAAATGTAATTTTACAGCCACAAAAGTGAAAAATCCATGAAACGAATTATACTCATCACCGGAGGTGCCCGTTCGGGTAAAAGTACTTATGCAGAAACAATGGCATTAAGTCTCTCCCCCAACCCCGTTTATCTGGCCACTGCACGCATCTGGGACGAAGAATTCCGTCAGCGTGTCATCCGCCATCAACAAAGACGCGGACAGGAATGGACAAATATTGAGGAAGAAAAGCAATTAAGCCGTCACCTATTGGCTGGACGAACCATATTAATAGACTGTGTAACTTTGTGGTGTACCAACTTCTTCTTTGATGTAAATGCACATACAGATAGTGCTTTGGCTGCTGTCAAAGAAGAATTCGACCGTTTCACGAAACAAGATGCCATCTTTATATTTGTTACTAATGAAATAGGCATGGGAGCCACTTCAGATAATGAAATCCAACGTAAATTTACCGATATGCAGGGCTGGATGAATCAATACATCGCAGCACAAGCAGATGAAGTTTGGTTGATGGTATCGGGAATTCCGGTGAAGGTGAAATAAAAAAGTGGTAAAGTGCTGGAGTGATGAAGTTGGTAAAGTGATAAAACGATAAAGAAATAAACATATGAAAACATTTAGAATTGTAAGACCGGACGAGAGTATCCGCCCGGCATTGATAGATAAAATCAATAATCTGACCAAACCGAAAGGCTCATTGGGTACTCTTGAAGAACTGGCTCTACAAATGGGATGGATACAGCAAACGTTGTCTCCTACTCTGCAACATCCGCAAAACATCATCTTCGCTGCCGACCATGGTATCGTGGAAGAAGGTGTCAGCCTTTCACCCAAAGAAATTACCTGGCAACAAATCAGCAACTTTCTGCATGGCGGTGCAGGAGTGAATTTCCTCTGTCGCCAGCATGGATTTACGCTAAAGATAGTAGATGCAGGAGTAGATTACGATTTGCCTTATGAGAAAGGCATTATCAACATGAAAGTACGTAAAAGTACCCGTAACTATTTGCATGAAGCTGCCATGACGGTAGAAGAAATGGAACTCTGTATGGAACGTGGCGCAGAGGTTGTACGCCGTTGTCACGAAGAAGGCAGCAATGTGCTCAGTTTCGGAGAAATGGGTATTGGTAATACCTCTTCTTCTTCCATGTGGATGACTTGTTTTACAAGAATTCCTTTGGAACAGTGTGTAGGTGCAGGCAGTGGACTGGATAATGCGGGCATCCACCACAAATATGAAGTGCTGAAGCAATCTTTAGATAACTATAAAGGAGATAATTCTCCCCGCGACATCATCCGTTATTTTGGCGGATTGGAAATGGTGATGGCCGTAGGAGGCATGCTCCAGGCAGCGGAATTGGGAATGATTATTCTGGTAGATGGCTTCATCATGACAAACTGTATCCTGGCTGCCAGCAAACTATATCCCGAAGTATTGAATTATGCCATCTTCGGACATTGTGGAGACGAAACAGGGCATAAACTCTTGCTTGACAATATGGGCGCAAAGCCCCTTCTGAACTTAGGACTCCGCCTGGGAGAAGGGACCGGTGCTATCTGTGCGTACCCCATTGTGACGTCCGCCATACGGATGATTAACGAAATGGATAACTTCGCACATGCGTCCATAACGAAATATTTTTAGTGATATGAAAATACTTGCAGCACTCATCTTTTTCACACGGTTGCCTTTCTGGAGAATAAGGGAAGTCCCGGCGGAACATTTCAAACGAATCGTTCCCTACTGGCCTCTGACCGGATGGCTGACGGGCGGCATCATGGTCGGCGTATTATGGCTGGCTGCCCAGGTTCTTCCGATATATATTGCATGGCTTCTTGCAATCGTATCCCGGCTACTCGTCACCGGGTGCCTGCATGAAGATGGGTTGGCGGACTTTTTTGACGGTTTCGGTGGAGGAACCACGCGAGAACGGACACTTGCCATCATGAAAGACTCGCATATAGGTAGCTATGGCGTTATAGGGTTGATTATCTATTTTCTGTTGATGTTCTTACTTTTAGAGAATCTACCTTTGCAACTGATTTGCGCCCTTGTCATTTGCGGTGATTGTTATTCAAAATTCTGTGCATCACAAATCATAAACAGCTTGCCCTATGCCCGAAAAGAAGAAGATAGTAAAGCAAAGGTTATTTATGACCGTATGACATGGCAGGAATCCTTAACAGGTTTTGTTTGTGGTTTATTGCCTATTGTACTTTTTCTGCCAATAATTTTTTGGCCGGTAATTTGCTTACCACTCATCACATTCGTCGCATTGTGTAGGTTAATGAAACGCCGTTTACAAGGCTATACAGGAGATTGTTGCGGGGCTATGTTCCTGCTTTGCGAACTTTCATTCTATCTCGGTGCTGCAATCCTGGCATATACACACAGCAGATACGGCAATCCGGATTTAATCAATACTTATTTTAATAATATATAATATGGAAGTTATTTTTATCAGACATACCTCTGTAGATGTACCTCCCGGAGTATGCTACGGACAATCGGACGTCCCTTTACGTGATAGTTTTGAACAAGAAGCAGCTGTCACATCAGAGAAATTGAAAAGTTATTGCCCGAAAGGCAAAAGTTTCGACCACGTATATACCAGTCCTCTATCTCGCTGCGTGCGTCTTTCCGCATATTGTGGCTACCCTGACGCCGAACAGGACGACCGCATTATGGAAATAAACTTTGGCGACTGGGAAATGAAGAAATTCGATGAAATAACTGACCCGAGACTAAAAGAATGGTATGCTGACTATATGAATGTGCGTGCTACCAATGGCGAATCATTTGCCATGCAATATCAACGTGTCGCCAACTTTTTGAATGAATTGAAACAAAAAGATTATGAAAAAGTAGCTGTCTTTGCACATGGAGGTGTATTGATTTGCGCGCAACTCTATGCAGGAACCATAAAAACAGAAGAAGCATTCCAAGCCCTGACTCCATACGGTGGAATTATCAGCCTGAAACTAATGGCTAACCACTAATCAGTCATTCACCTGAATACTAAATGAAACCAACGGTCCTTCTGAAGTATCTGCCTGCACCTTATAGATACCACCAAAGGCATGAATAAAATGCGCATTGATTTCATGACGGATTAGTGCCGTCTTGTTTTCAAAGCGCACTTTGGCAAGAGGCGTACCGATAACTCTGAAAAACAGCATGTTTTTTTCTTCATCATGCCTGATACGAATAACGATGTTGTATGTATCTCCATCATTCTCTGACGGAACCAGCAGACTGGATAACAATGAAGAAAACCAGTTCTTGTCCGTGCTTATCATTAAATTTTCGATGTCCGTCTTTAAACGAATATTTATATGTCCATTGCCAGCTTGTTCAGCTATAGACATTTCTTTCCTGCACAGAGCTATCACTTCGCACGCTTCCTGCACGTATTGCGTTTTACCGGACTCAAGACGTGAAAGTTCCAAAATACTATTGACATACTTCAAAAGATTCTCCGCATTCTCCTGAATCATCTTACCATATTCCGCTTTTGCTTCCGCAGTGAGTTCTTTTGATTCCGTCAGCAATTCGGCAAAACCGACTACCACATTCAGCGGAGTACGTATATCATGGCTGATTTCAGATTGCAAGCGGTCCTTAGTGACATTATCCGCTTCCGCCTGCATAGCCGCATCAGCCGTCACTTTCTCAGCCGCCACAATCTTCCGGGATAAATAACGTGTATAGAGATAAAAGATAAGCACCAGCACCATCAGTGTGATAAGGAACAAAAAGCCCTGTTTGTAATTGGTATCTTTTATCTTCTGTTTTTCCAGAAGGAGATCGTCAATGTGGTAGATTTCCTTCATCTGTTGCAATTGGTTTGCAGAGAAAGCATTATCCAATGAATCCTGAGTCCGTATCAGATAACGTTTTGTTTCGATAGCTCCGTCGATATTGCCCTTATTAATCTGTGTGGACGCCTTATAATTAATAAGCGTGGCAAAAGTGGACACATAATGATTCAGCACTATAGGCGTCACCTCATCTATCAGTGCAATACTTTTATCATATTCCTTCGTACGTGCATAATATTGTAACTGCACAAGCTGGACGTTCAGCCAAAAAACAGGATCAATATGGTCTTCCAACAATGATTTCACCTTATCCAAATGTTCCTTTGCAATATCAAAACTCCCCTGATTCATATATAAAAGAACATACTTTATCTGGCAGTCGATTTCAAAATTACTCCAATTCTTCCGTGTTTCAGGTTCACGACTGATGACTTCCTGCAATACCTCATCCATCTGTCGCAAATAAACACCCCTTAGGCTGTCTCTTCCTGAATTTCCATACACTTGGGAGATACGCGAGAGAATATCCACACGCAAGTTCGTCTTAGTCTGAGGGGTAAAACGCTGATAGGCTTTCAGAAAGACTTTCAGGGATTCATCGACTCTACTGGATACGCCGTAAGCACATCCCAGGCTGTTATATGATGCTATTTCACCATTATTGCTATTATATTTCAGAGATTCCTCCAATGCTTCTTTTGCTACATACACAGCCTTTTCTATCTGTCTTTTGGAGGCCAGGGCGCGACTGACAGCAGCTTTCTGTTCCAGATAATAATCATAAGTACCGACTTCAGGGGCATATGCTTTCAATTTATCCACCCAATATGTCAGACTATCCGGATCATGCAGTTTATCATAGCAAGAGGCCAGGTAATAGGCACCCAGATTCTCATAGGTTGTATTTTTCTGAGTCCGTGCTTCCTCATATAAGGCAGTAGAAAAAGTCTTGTTATAGGGGGCATACTGATGCCTGTAGGCCATATCGCGCAAATAGGAAAGTTTAACAAGCGTATTCGGCATGGCCTGTGCTATTTTCAAAATGCTATCCTGATATTGTCTCGCATTGGCATCTTCCGCATGCAGAGTATAAGAATGCATGCCCAATAAACAAAATAATATAATTGCGATATGCCTCATTATGCAATGCCCTCCGTTTTAAGTTTATACTTCAACGGATGCGTAAAACAGAAACGTGCACCTTGCGTATAATTACTGTCCACCCATATCCGTCCTCTCATGTGAGTTACAATTAACTGGCAAATGGAAAGTCCTAAACCTGTTCCCTGCGCAAAGTCATTCAGTTTTTCGAAACGTTCGAAAATCAAATTCTGTTTTTCAAGCGGAATACCACAGCCCGTATCAGTTACAGAGAAGAAAGCAGTATTGCGGTCAGACAACTCTAATTTCAATACGATAGAGCCTTCCTTGGTAAATTTAGTGGCATTTACCAGTATATTAATCAAAACCTGGCGAAGGCGGGCATCATCCGTTTCTATCATTAACTCAGATAGTGCTGTATCAAAACGTAGCTCTACTTCAAGTTTACGGGAAGCGGACACCGTTTCCGTAGCTTCTTTACAAAGCTTCACTGCATCATAAGGACGAATATTAAACGTTATATTATCGCTCTCAAAATCAGAAAAATCAAGAATATCATTTATCAACTTCAGAAGCTGGAATGAATTAACCTTGATGATTTCACAGAATTCCTTGCGGGAGTCTTCATCAAACGAGTCGTCGTCCGAAGACAGCACAGCAGAAAATCCTACAATGGCATTGAGCGGCGTACGTACTTCATGGCTCATATTCGAAAGGAACATATTCTTTTTCTGAATGGCACGTTCCGCTTTCTGTATCATTACTTCCTGCGAACGCTTCGATTCCCTCAGACGGAAAATCTTTTTCCAGCTAAGATAGAGAAAAAGCAACAGGGCAAGCGTGCAGACTGCAATACCTCCCAGGTAAAAACGATAAGAAAACAAGCGGTCACGTTCATTCTGGTAAGTCAATTGGTCAGCCTGGAAACGAGTAGTCAGTTGGTCTATTTCTTTAGGATAGTTCTTCTCAAACGACGATTTGATATAGGCAAATACCTCACCATATTGTTCATACGCTTCCTCCTTTCGTCCCATCTTTACGAGCAAATCCGCTTTATCTTGCAATACCTCCTTATACAAACTGCTGTTGATTTCGGCATAGCCGGTCTCGAAAAAGGCATCGTAAGTAGCCAGAGACTTTTCATACTCTCCAATTCGCTCCCAATACATGGCATCCGCTATCAGAAGATTCTGTTTAATGCCGGGAACCAATTCATCCTCTATCGGCTCCACCTCATCCAAGTGTTGCCGGGCTATCTTTACAGAACCATTGAACAACTGGCAATAAGCATTGAAAATATGCCGGACAGCTTGTTCCTGACTGGATAGTTTCTCTGCAGGGAAACGATTCAACCGGGTTATAAAATGTGCAGCCTGGTGATAATTACGGATACGGAGATTGTATTCTATCAGCTCTACCAGCAACATGCGGACGTGTATTTCTTCACCATACATCTGGTCGAACATTTCCAATGCCTGCACGTGGGCGCCGCCGGCCTCTTTGTTACGTCCGGTATAAGAATAAACCTCACCGATAGCATTTAGTGCAAGAGCGGTTCCTATGGCATGAGAAAGAACACTTGCCTTGGAATACATCTGTTCGCTCCTGTCAATGGCCAGACGGATTTCACCCCGAAAAAGATGCGATTTTACAAGTACGCGTTCCAGTTCAAAATAGGTCTCATACTGTTTGGTGGATTCAAGATAATTGAGGATGCTGTCCAGATTGATAGTTGCACTTTCTTCTTTTGTCAGATAGTCGAAGCCCATGCTATCGTGGAAAGCATCTATTACTTTTTTTTGTATAGTACTACGGTTAGCTTCTGCCAGCCTGTCCACCTCTGCTGATAAAGGGAAAATGCAGCCAAAGCATAAAATATGCAGAATGAGATATTTTAGTAAGTTTCTCATGAAGTTTGTTTGTTTCGTGCTGTGTGGTGTTTGTGTTGTCATTCACCGCATACGCTGGCAAATATATTCAATATTTTCTAAAGAGCCAAAAAATGTAAATAACTAAATGGCAAAAGAGACTAAAATAGCAGTCAATATCAGGATTATTATCATGAGTCCTTCGGCACGGAAGTTAATACGGGTTGCAATCTTCATATCTTCCGTAGTTAAGAGGCGACCGTTATGGCCGATGTAAGGTTTCCATACTTCCTCACCGAAATAGTTGTGCGGACCACCGAAACGGCAATCCAGAATACCGGCAAGAGCAGCTTCGGGATAACCGGAATTAGGGCTGGCATGTTGGTTCCCATACCTACCAACAAACTTCAACAAAGCCAGTAAACCGCCGGGCTGGTGGGAATCACCTCCGGCGACGAGATACTGTGGAGTGTTTTTCCGTGTCCGGGGGATAGCTGCAAGTATCATAAGCATGGCAGTTAGACGGGCAGGGATGTAATTTGCCACATCATCCAGGCGAGCGGCAAAGCAACCGAAAGCGCGGTAACGATCGTTACGGTAACCAATCATAGAATCAAGTGTATTCACCATTTTATAAGCAAGTATGCCGGGAACGCCCAGAAGCATATACCAGAATAAAGGGGCAATCACTCCGTCACTGAGATTTTCAGCAAGAGTTTCGAGGGCAGCAGTACGCACTTCCTGAGCAGACAATTCAGAAGTATCACGACCAACAATGCGGGCTACTTGTGTCCTGCCTTCCTCCAGAGAACGGTCTACAGCTTCGAATACCATACGGACTTCGCGAACAAGGGTGGTGCCTGCCAAACAAAAAAAGATGGCAAGTATTTGCAATGAAAGAAGCAATCCCGGAGAGAATACTGCAGCCCAGCGAAGCAGATATAAAGCCGCGAGATAAACGGCAAGCACAAGAATGATGGCAACAAGTGCACCTTTCAAGCCCCGGCCTTGCCCCTTATTAAAGATGTGTTCGGAGAATGAAATCATCTTGCCGAATGCTACAACAGGATGGGGTAACCAGGCAGGGTCACCCAGAGAGCGGTCAAGAAGCCAGGCTACAAGCAGAGGCAAGTTGAGATTAAACGCAATGCCTATAATGATGAGAATATCTTCCATTGTATCCATATTAGTTTTCAAGCCACTGCCCTATCGCCTCTACAAGACGGTCATTTTCTTCTGATGTCTGAGTGGCAATGCGGAAGAAGTGTTCATCCAAGCCTTCAAAATTGGAAGCATCACGAATAAGAATGCCGTGCTCATTGGCAAGGTATTCTTTCAAAGCAGAAGCTCTACCAAAACGAAGGCGAACCAACATGAAATGAGTTTCCGTTGCCCAAACTTCAAGACTCCCCAAATGCTCCAAAGCATCCCGCAGCCGGGCTGTTTCCTGCAAATAGGCAGGAACATTCAGCGGGTTGGGAACATCGTGTTCCAAAAGATGAAGTCCGGCTTCAATGGCAAGCTGGTTAACCGACCAGGGCATACGATGAGTGCGCAGGCGACTGAGCAAGCCCGCATCACCAGTGATATACCCAAGACGCAGACCGGGAACAGCGTATCGTTTGGTCATGGAATGCAGCAATAGCACATTCGGATATTCCGCAGCTTCTCGCGGAGTGAAGAGTGGTTGCAGAGTGAAGTACTCGTAAGACTGGTCGATGATAAAACAGACTTGCGAATTACGTTCGATTAACTCCGTCAGATACTCTTTATTTACCACCGTCCCTGTTGGATTATTGGGATTACAAAGCCAGAGCATACGTATTTCTTCCGGTAGAAGGTATCCGTCTTCCGGAGCAGGGAGTTGATACAAAGAAGTAACCCGGTGCCCATGTATGCGGCAGGCGTCAGCATATTCGCTAAAGGTGGGTTGCAGAATGGCGGTATTCGTACCCCGAAAAGTCTGTGCAATAAGATATATGGCTTCAATGGCTCCGTTTGTCACACAGACAGCATCAGCCGGCAGGTGATACTTGTCCGCAAGACGGGATTCAAGCGTATAAGGTTCCGGCTCAGGATAATTCCCGATAGCGTCAATCCGTGCGCACAGATATGCTTTCAGTGCAGTAAGCTCTACCTTACTATAGACATTGGAGCTGAAATTAGCAGTTATCGGGTGTTGATATTTATAGGAGTCGTCTCCGTGTCCTTCAATCATGGGTTGTCAGTATTTTATAGATAAGCGGCATGTCGACGTGACTACGCACGTGGTCGGCGAGTTTATCGTATTGTTCTTCTTTAAATTGATGATAATCGAAAGATTTCCCGGCATCAGCAAGTTTATCGGCGAAAGGTTCCAGCAGGAAGTCGATGAACGAGGGATTGTCAAGAATTCCATGAATATAAGTTCCCATGCAAGTGCGGTCTACAAAATAACCGTCAGTGCGGCCGTCTTCCAAGATATTCAGTGGGGAAGCCGGGGTGTTATGGATGGGAACGGTGGTGCCCATATGGATTTCATAACCCTCTAACAATTCTCCACTCTCAACTAAGTGAAACGTCACTTGCCGAGTAACTTTTTCGCCAGTCATATGGGTGCTGACGGGCAGAAGCCCCAGTCCCGGCAGGCGCTCTATCTCTCCTTCCACATGGTCGGGGTCGCAAACTTCTTGCCCCATCAGTTGGTAACCGCCACAAATGCCCATGACGGTGGCACCTTCGCGATGAGCACGGATGACGGCCTGTGCCACACCATTACGGCGCAATTCGTGCAAGTCGGCAAGGGTGCTTTTACTACCCGGCAAGAGAATGATATCGGCTTTTGCCAGTTCATCAGTGTTGTTGGTATAAAAGAGGTGGACGCGCGGATCGCGTTCCAATACATTGAAATCAGTAAAGTTGCTGAGGTGGCGCAGCAGAACAACGGCTATGTTCACCTTACCCTGTTCCGCCTGTACGGATTTTGTGGCAAGCGCCAGAGAGTCTTCTTCTTCGATATATATATCCCTATAATAAGGAACCACCCCCACCACCGGGATATCGCAAAGGTCTTCGAGCATTTTTATTCCGGGCTCGAACAGGCGAATATCGCCACGGAACTTATTGATAAGAATACCTTTAATGCGCTCCCTTTCGTGAGGACGAAGCAGCATGAGCGAACCATAGACACTGGCAAAAACACCGCCACGGTCGATGTCTCCTACAAGGATAACATCCGCTCCGGCATGCAGCGCCATAGGAAGATTGACTAAATCGGTATCGCGAAGATTTATTTCGGAAATGCTTCCGGCACCTTCCAGCACAACAGGATTGTAGCGGACAGACAGACGGTCGTAAGCGGCACAAACTTCGCGGCGCAGCTCTTCACGGCCTTCAACACGAAAATAGTCGTAAGCATCACGGTTGCCAATGGGACGTCCGTTGAGCACTACCTGTGAGGTATGGTCGGAAGAGGGTTTCAATAATAAAGGATTCATGTCCGTGTGGCAAGGTACACCTGCGGCTTCGGCTTGAACGGCTTGGGCACGACCAATTTCCAGCCCTTCAGGAGTAGCGTAGGAATTGAGTGCCATATTCTGTGCCTTGAATGGTGCCGGGCAATAACCGTCTTGACGGAATATGCGGCAAAAAGCAGCGGCAATAATACTTTTGCCCACGTCGCTACCAGTTCCGGCAAACATAATAGGATGAAGTTTCTCCATATAATTTGTTTTAACGGGGACAAAGATAGTGCAAAATTCCGATTAAGCGGGTGAAGGGGAACCGAGAATATAACCAACTAATTCCTACATCGCAATCAACTAACATTAAACATACAAGCAACTAATCTCAAACATACGACAAACTAATATTTTCCTTGCATCTTATTATTCATACAACAGTTGTTATAGTTTCCTACAATAATTATGTTTCATTCTTACAACAGTTATTGTAAGAAACATTAATAGTTTATGTACGAATAATAAGATGCAAGGAAAAGATTAGTTTGTAGTAACGGAAAGATTAGTTTCTTGCGAGAACAGGAATAGTTCATCGCAAAGTGGAATTTATTCCTTTTGGAGCGGTTATGAATCAGTTACGAGCTACGGGCTACAAGCTACAAG
>CAMTFK010000146.1 GCA_947071285.1 uncultured Bacteroides sp.
TTCTTTTCGACTGCCGTATTCTTGGTTGGAATTAAGGCAAAAGGAAAGAAAAACGGTAGGGTTCTTACGCCGTTTCTGTCAGAATGTCAATTGCAAGGCTTACCATCTCTTGGAAAGCGGATGCAAAAGTAGTGGATATTGCAATTCGCTCCAAATATATCTATCATTTTTTCACCGGATTTCGAAAACTAATTCATAAAACGCTGATTGATAAGGATGTTGTAGAACATAATTTTAAGAAGGAACGTGGGTGGGCACAAGACACTACACATAATTATATTATGCGCGCGTGCGAAAGACAAAAGAATGCGAAGCCCTAAAAAAAGGGCTCCGCATTCACGAGATGAAAAAAGGATTGAAAAAGAAAGGGTATATATATTGGTTAGATGAGGCATTTATTCTTTTTCCAAGTGAACAGACTACAGAGGAAAGCCCATATGCCTTCCTTTTCTGAAATCCTGCTCTTATAATTATCCACAACTTTGGCATGCAGCAAAAGAACCTCATTGGCAAGATTAGTCATTTTCTCCAAATCGGCTATTAACTTCTCTTCCCGTTGAGTATGCACATAGTTTTGTTCCAGCAAATCATCGTTGAATTTCTCCAATCGGGCATTCTCCTGATAAAGCCAATTCACATGCTCTATCGGAAGACGCTCAACAGTTTCATCATCAGGATAAGATTTTATCGAATTAAAGACAAGGGCCTTATCAAGCTCCTCGGTATCCACCATCGGATTGGTGTCATCATAAGGCTCCTTATCTAAAGACGAGTACGTTAGATAACTAAGCCTGATCCATTCAAGGATGCGTTCCTCAGAAATGCCGTATTTTTCGGCTGCTAATTTCATAGATACCCAATTAGCCATATAGTGTTTGATTATTTAGTTTAAAATCAACCCTATACGGCTATAATGGTATATTATAAAGGTACGGGGTCTTACCAATCCCAGTAGTCAGGTATGTGGCGCACCCTTGACACAGGACGAGTAAGCCCGTACCAATGACTGATACAGGCTACGCTCATCCGGGCATCAATTAAATTGCCACATTTAGACTACTCCGGAAGAGGACATGACTATATTGAAATATTATCATGTCAATGCTTCAGTTGCAAAGATACGTTTTTTTTCACACCCAACAACAAAAACATTCATTTGTTTTGACTCCCATCCAAAATATATTCTAAAATAAGACTCTTTCAAACTACTTATCAATAAATAAACCACTTCACAATAAAATGCCCTCTCACCCCTTCCACACCACTGAAACGGTTTATTCATCGGCATTAACGGGTGGAAGGGGTTGTAGATAGGGAAACAACTGAATAATAATTACCATAACGACTGCGCGAACGAGGAAATCCCAATGGGGCAAGCTGTTGCGCAAATGCATTCGGATTTATTCCCCGCATGGCTGCCGGGTTCTGCTTCTTCAAGACTTTAAAAATGTCGGCAGCCGAAAGATGCAGCACCACTCCATTCTGATCTTCAGCAGTGGAAGGACGAAAACAGGAATGAAGAAGTTCTTCCATCAAATTGCAACGCTGGAATGCCCGATTATGTTCCTGCAACTCACATTCTTCCTCTGCCGTAAACCAATAACGGGCACCGGTCAGAAGTTCTTGCTTCAACTGGGCATAGATTTGTTTATGTTCGATATGAGCACAGTCTATCTTGCCTTTTACCTCAATGCAGAGAAAACGCCGACTTCCGGTAGGGTCGGCAAGCAGATCGAAACGATTGCTTGTACCAATGAAAGAGGCGATGCGCGGCAGGTTGCGATAGTTCCGCTGATAGGCTTTACAGAGGTTCAAATCTGCCATCTGCATCAGATTTTTCAGCAAAGGCATTTTCGACGCCGAGTATTTGTCGAACTCGTCAAGGTTCAGCAATCCCATTTCCGACATCTTACGGGTGACGTTCCCTTTCGAAGTTAGTTCCACTTCGTCAGAATAGTAGCGGGACAGGCAATCGGGCATCAGGCATTTGCAGAAAGTGGATTTCAAAAACCCCTGTTTCGCACTGACAAGAACGGGAGCCACACTATTGGCATGCTTCCCCGTCATCCCCAGCCATTGGGCGGTGAGGGCCAATAGCCATATATGAAAATCTTTCAGCCATAGCGGGTCGGGAGAAACACGACGGGCAAGCGCTTCGAGGCGGTCGATGCCATCCCAAGCGGGAAGTTCATCCATGTAAAGGTGGAAAGGGTGATAACCGGGGACGCAGGTAGAGTAAAGATAACGGCTGATGTCCTTATCCCAGCAGGCAATGCCTTGCGCATGAGCTTCGAGGCAAAGAGTGTTCAGTTCCCGCTTGCCGACGGGCGAAAAGCCCTCTCCCACTTTACCCGCCGGACGATATTCGGTTTCTTCAGTCAGCAGATTATAACGGAAATCATAGGTGGATTGCAGGAAAGCGTTCACATGTTCCGTCAGGCTGACCGGGGTGGGCTTGGTTAGAGCGGCCGACGCAGGTTTTGTCTGTTGTTCTATGACGGGCGTGCTCTGCACAGGGATAATTTCCGGCCGGTCTTTCGGTAGTTGTTTTTCGTCCCTCCAATTCTCTAAAAGAGAGGCGATGAATTGCATAATTTTTGTCTTCATAATTTCATTATTCATTTAGTGATTAATGACACGAAATTAGTATATGGAATAGCGGTTTGCAAGTATTTGACAGAATTAATCATCAGTTTTTTTCCTAATAAGAAAGGAGCTTTCTTTACGTCTTTAGGACTAAGAGAGAACGTTTTTAAGGGGCAGTATTATAAATGAACGACTCCAGTTGGTCGAAAGAATGACTGGAGTTATTCTATTGGTCAACTTCAGTTGTTCGATTAGCCGACTCCAGTTGTTCTTCAGTAAGAGTTAGGCTAAAATTTGTTCTCCTTATATATAAAAGGTGATTTCGCTCTATTACTTCATAGAACGTTATTTGCAGGTGGAAACAGGAGTTGAGAACATTGAAAAGGGACAAAAGAGAAGCACAAAGAACCCTTCCACACGTTAAGGCCGATGAATCAGGGGATAGAAGGGTGTGGAAGGGGGTATAGTAATTGTTTATGTATACAAGCAAAGGGATAATTACAAGGTCTGATAAAGGTAAAAAAACAATGTTACTAAAATGAGAAATATTGATGTATATGCTTCCATATACGGAAAATAATGTCTAACTTTATAGAATAATAACCAACATTTATAACGATGGAAAATAAAGGAGAAATTATCATTTACCAAACACCGGACGGACAAACGGAGATTGATGTAAAAATGGAGAAAGAGACTGTATGGCTGACTCAGAAGCAAATAGCTGAATTATTTGGAACAAAGCGTCCAGCTATAACAAAACATCTGAATAATATATATAGTAGCAGTGAACTGGAAGAAAATAGCACATGTACCATTTTGGAACATATGGGTAATGATGGCCAACAGAAATACAGTACCAAGTACTATAACTTGGATGCAATACTATCAGTTGGTTACCGTGTAAACTCCAGTAATGCGACTAAATTCCGCCAATGGGCAAACAAAGTCCTGAAAAGCTATCTGATAAAAGGATACGCCATCAACCAGCAAATGAAAGAGCAACAACTGGTAGATTTGAAGAACACCGTCAAGCTCCTGTCAAATGTCATTGCCAACAAAGAACTGACTTTAGACGAAGCCAACGGATTGCTACATGTCATAACCGACTATACATATGGGCTGGACACTCTGGATAAATATGATTACCAGCAATTAGAGATAGAAGCAACCACTCCTAAAACTCCATTCAGGGCAACGTATGACGAAGCAATAGCAGCTATCCATTTACTTCAGAAGAAATTCGGAAGTAGTGACTTGTTTGGCAATGAAAAGGATCAGTCCTTCCACAGTTCTATAAATACGATTTATCAGACCTTCGGAGGTGATGAGCTCTATCCCAGTATCGAAGAAAAAGCCTCCATGCTGTTTTATCTCGTCGTGAAGAATCACTCTTTCAGTGATGGTAACAAACGGATTGCAGCTTTCCTTTTTCTATGGTTTCTTGAAAAGAATGGTATTCTCTATAAAGAAGACGGTTCACGGCTCATTGACAACAATGCCCTGGTAGCTCTCACATTGATGATTGCAGAGAGCCGGACAGAAGAAAAAGACATTATGGTAAAAGTGGTGGTGAATCTGATTAACAAAAACAATTAAACCAGACTATATCATCACCTCTTTTTATCCCTTAACGTCAAGATCACAATAATCGCCACAGCAGTCATATCCCCTGCCGCCACCGCGAGCCAGATGCCAGTGACTCCGAACAACAAAGGCAACACGAAAAAGAACAGCACCGGCAGCACACCCCGCAACAAGGTGAGCCTCATCGCACGATTTATCCGTTCGATACTGGTGTAATACCCGATAGCGATGACATTGATTCCGAAGAAAATATAATCGACGGCAAACAGGGGAAGACCGGCAACTGCATACTGCCAGGCATGACTTTCCCTGTCCGGCAAGAACAGCGAAACAATGTCTCCGGAGAAATACACGAACAGTCCGCTTATCATCAAAGCAAAAATAACGGCAGAGGTCACTGATAAGCGCAATGCCTTATTGGAACGCGCAATCTGTCCGCAGCCATAATTATAGCTGATAATGGGTTGTGCCGACTGAACCATCGCATTGAACACCATGAAAATAATGGGAAATAGATAGCAGACGATACTATAAGCCGCTACCCCGTCGGTTCCCAAGTGACTCATAAACACGTAATTGCCCGCAATAGCCATTACGGCAATGGTGACTTCGCTCAAACAGGATGACACGCCGAGTTTCAGCATATACCATGTATTCCTCAGTGTCAGCCGGATGCTCTTGACGCTCACCTTCAAACGGGCAAACCGGATAGCCACAGACGGACGGAACAAATAAATCAGCAACATGAAGGTTCCGACCAACTCGCCCAGGTCGGTAGCAATGGCAGCACCGAAAAGTCCCCATCTGAAAATGAAGATGAAAATATAATCGAGCAGGATGTTGACAAACGTAGCCGCCAGCATGGCCCACATGGCAAAGTTCGGGTTCGTCAGGCGCACAAAGAAAGGTAGTGCCACCAGCAACACCGTGGACGGAATGGATATGGAGAACCAGAACAGATATTCCGCCGCCAGTTCCGTCAGATGCCCTTCGGCTCCCAGCAAGGTTACTGCCGTTTCCGGAAAGACAGTCAGCAATATCCCCATGGCAACACTGACAATCGTCAACATGACTACCGCCTGTGTAACGTTGATATTAGCTATCAGCCGCTTGCCACGCGAGAGGTTGATGGATGCAAGAATGCCTCCCCCCATACCAAACATCAGTCCCAGCCCGGCGGCAATCATAAAAACAGGTGCTGCGATATTCACTGCCGCAATCGCATCGCTGCCTATTCCACGTCCCACGAATATCCCATCGACCACGGTAAACAACGCGGATGACACCATACCCAACAACGTGGGGAAGAGTTGTTTTGTATACAACTTACTCACACTCATGTTTCTGAAATCCAGATTATCCCTTTGCATATCTCATTGTTTTAAAAAAAGCGGGGCAAAGGTAGGACTCATAAAATTGCTGATACTTAACAAATGGTAATTAAAGCAATTTCTTTATCTTTGTGCTTTAGAATATTATAAATCAACCGGATTATGAAAACTTATCTCAACATTTTCTTTCTGTTCCTGATTCTCTGCACTGCATGCGGAAATCGTAAAGCATCTGACAATCAAGCAGAAGACATTAAAAGTGACAGCACAAAGATATTTGCCCTGCCCGTCATACCAGCTTTGCTGAATACTCCCGAATCGCGCGCAGATTATCTGGTGCGCCACTACTGGGAAAATGTGGATTTCGCTGATACCACCTATCTCGACCATCGGGAAGTGATGGAGCAGGCGTGGGTGGATTATATCGACATTATGAAACTCGTGCCGGAGGAGACTGCTATCAGTGCCATCAAACAGATGTATAAGGATGCGGGAAAGAAGAAAAAGGTTTTCTTCTACTTTACGGATTTAGCCGAAAAATACCTGTACGACCCGAACTCGCCCATGCGGAACGAAGAACTTTATATTCCGGTGCTGGATGCCATGCTGGAAAGCAACGTGCTGGATGATACGGAGAAGATACTTCCGAAAGGACGCCGGGAACTGGCAGAACAGAACCGCCCGGGAAGACAGGCGGAAGATTTCACCTACACGCTGGTATCGGGAAAGAGTGGTACGCTATACGGAGTAAAGGCAGACTACACGCTGTTGTTCATCAACAATCCGGGATGCCATGCCTGCGAGGAAGGTATCAAGGAGTTGAAGCAAGCCCCCGCCATCAACAAGGAATTTGAAGCTGGAAACTTAAAGATATTGTCTGTTTATCCGGATGAAGATAAAGAGGAATGGGAAAGACATCTGTCCGATTTCCCGAAGGAGTGGATAAACGGGTATGATAAGAAATTAATGATTAAGGAAAAGAACCTGTATGATTTGAAAGCAATACCTACTTTGTATTTGTTGGATAAGAATAAGAAGGTGTTGCTGAAAGATGCGGTTGTGGGACAGATAGAACAGTATCTGCAACAGCGGCAATAACGTTAAAATCCCCTTTCACCACTTTCACCGGGGTTATGAAATCCGGAAAAAGGAGCAAAAGGGGATGAAGAAACGAGAGAAGAGAGAGTATGTAACTATAGGTCCCGGATTCCACTCCGGGACTTTCTTTTATTCCCTACCACCGCCCAAGGCCTGATAGAGATTAATAATTCCCTGTATTTCATCGAACCGGTCGGCTATCTGCGTCAGTTGGGCAGAGAGCAGGGATTGCTGTGCGGTAAGTACTTCCAGATAGGTGGAATTACCATGCCTCATCAATAACTGAGTGCTGCGCACGGCGGTTTCCAGAGAAGTGATTTGCCCGTCGCGCAACTCCGTCTTATCACGGGCCACCTGCACCTGCGTCAGTGCATTGTTCACTTCGCTGCCTGCATTCAGCAGGGCTTGCTGGAACGAAAGTTTAGCTTCTTCCTGTTGGGCTTTGGCTATTTTCAGTTGCGCCATGTTCAGACCTTTATTGAATAAAGGTTGCGTCAGCGAGCCGACAGCAGACAACAATAGTTTTCCGGGATTGATAATCATGCTTCCGGCAGAGTTGGTCCAGCCCGCCGTGCCACTCAGTGTGATGGACGGATAGAATGCCGAACGGGCGGAGTTGGTGCTATAAAAAGCCTGCGCCAGTGAGAGTTCCGCACTCTTCACATCGGGACGGCGGGAAAGCAACTGCAAAGGCACGCCGACAGCAAGCTCTTGCGGAAAGTCCTGTCCCTCCAGTTTTCCCCGGTCAATGGCATCGGGCACATCGCCCAACAGAATGGAAAGGGAGTTCTCCACTTCACGAATCTGCTGCTTGATGTCGAGCAAAGAAGCCTCCACCATGTAGCAATTCGCTTCGGTCTGGGCTACTCCCGCCTCATCCGTCATGCCCGCCGCTTTCATGGCTCGCATGGTTTTCACGCTTTCGCGCCATTTCACGGCGGTTTCGGCAGAGACGTTGTATTGGGCATCGAGCATTAATAAGGTATAATACATATTGGCAACATTGGCTATCAGCGATGTGGTGACGGCTTGTTCATACTCCAGACTTTGAAGATAGAGAGCTTTCGCACGACGTTTCGCATTGGTCAGTTTGCCGAAAATATCAATCTCCCAACTGGCGGATGCAATGCCGGTGTACGTCCAGGAGCCTTTGGATTTATCGAAGCTGCTGACACCACCTTGCGGGGTCAGCATAAACGAAGGCAGGTACGCCAGGCGGGCGGAAGAAAGAGTGGCTTCCGCCTCCTTGATGCGCCAGTGAGCGGACTGCAAGTCGGTGTTGCCTTGCAGCGCGTGCTCGATGAGAGATTGCAGTTGCGGGTCAGTGAACAACTCCCGCCAGGAGAGGGAGGCGATAGAGGTGGTGTCTTCCACTTCTACATCCTGCCCGTAAAGTCCGTCGGTCTTGACTTCGGGACGTTCATATTTGGTATAGATGCCGCAACTGCTCAACAGTAAGGCTGCGACGGCTAAAGTGATGATTTGTTTCTTCATTATTTATATTGTTTTTTTCGTTAGAAAATGATGAATTAGTACAACCGGAGTATCTCAATTCCCCTCCTCCAGTCGGAGGAGGGGTGCCCAAAGGGCGGGGTGGTAGGTGAGAAAGAATTCCTTTTTTATGATTAATAGGTATTTTATTGCTTACCTACCACCTCCCCCTACGGGTACTCCTCCTCCAACTGGAGGAGGAGAATGGAGATACTACTGCCAATCAGCTACCGCCCCTAAATTATCATTTATGTGATTCCTCTATCTCTTTCTTACTCACTTCCATCTCCTCCTCAATCTGCCAATCTTTGGTCGGCATGGATTGCGCCGGACGAAGACGCTCCTGCAACCACTGGAAGGTGACAAACAGAGCCGGAACGATAAAAAGCAACGCCAGTGTACCGATAGTCATACCACCTACTACACCCGTACCCAACGAACGGTTACCGTTAGCACCTACTCCGGTAGCTACCACCAGCGGGAACAGACCGAAGATCATGGTGAGTGCCGTCATCAGGATAGGACGAAGACGGGCTTTAGCCGCACTGACCGCAGAAGCAATCAATCCCATACCTGCCTTTCGGCGTTCGGCAGCATACTCCGTCAACAAAATGGCTGTCTTGGCAAGCAAACCTATCAACATAATCAAACCAGTCTGCAGATAAATATTATTCTCCAATCCCGCCATCTTGGCAAACAGGAACGTACCCATCAACCCCACCGGAACCGCCAGAATCACCGCAAACGGAACAATGAAACTTTCATAAAGCGCACTCAGAATCAGGTAAATCATCAGAATACAGATAGCGAAGATAATCACCGTCGTACCGCTTTGCTGGTTTTCCTCACGTGTGATACCACCGAAATCGTAACCGTAACCTTTCGGCAGACTTATCTCCGCCGTTTCTTTCACGGCACGGATAGCGTCGCCCGTACTATATCCCTCGGCAGGCATGGCATTCACCGCAATGGAGTTGTACATATTGAAACGACTCAGCGTCTCGGCGCCATACGTACGCGTCAGCGTAACGAACTGGCTCAACGGAGCCATCTCACCATTTGCCATGCGCACAAAAGCGTTATCCAATGAGCTTTCATCCATACGATACTGCGGGTCGGCCTGAATCATCACCTTATATACTTTAGAGAAACGGTTGAAGTTGGACACATACTGTCCGCCGTAGTAGCCCGACAGCGTAGAGAGCACCGCATCGGAAGTGATGCCGGCACGCTTGCACTTGGCTGCGTCCACCTCTACCATCCACTGCGGATAGCGCACGTCGAAAGTAGAATAGGCCATAGAGATTTCGGGACGCTGGTTCAAGGCACCCAGATATTGCTGGGTGGTCTGGAAGAATGTATTCACATCCGTACCCAACTTATCCTGCACATTCAGGTCGAGAGCGTTACCCATACCGTAACCCGGAATCATACCCGGAGCAATGGCGAATACCGTAGCATCCTTGATGTCTGCCGTGCGGGCATAAATCTGTCCGATGACCGCCTGCACCTGGTCTTCTTTCTTCGTTCGTTCATCCCAGGGTTTCAGTTTCACCACAATCATACCGAACGAGTTTCCCTGTCCGGACAACAAGCCGTAACCGGTCACCTTCTGAATATGCAGTTTCTGCGGCATACCTTCCAGGCGTTCCTCAATGCGGAGCATAATCTCGTCCGTCGTCTTCAGAGAACTACCCGGAGCCGTGCTTACATTGACAAACAGCACCCCCTGGTCTTCATCGGGCACGAGACTGGTCTTCGTAGAGTTCATCAGAACCACCAGCAACACCACCGAGCAAGCCAGCAACGACCACGACAGCCAGCGGCGTTTGATAAAGAACAGCACCGCACCTTTATACTTCTCAACCACCACATCAAAAGCCGCATTGAATGCCCTGCGGAAACGTGCAGCGAAATTATTCTTCTGTGTGCCATCCTCATTAATATAAGGTCTCAGCAACAGTGCGCAAAGTGCCGGACTCAGCGTCAAAGCGTTAACGGCCGAGATACCTACGGCAACCGCCATCGTCAATCCGAACTGGGTGTAGAACGTACCGGACGTGCCACTCATGAACGACACCGGAATAAACACCGCCATAAATACCAGCGAAGAGGTGATAACCGCATTACTGATACCTTTCATTGCGTCGATACTTGCCATATAAGAAGACTTATACCCCACGTCGAAACGCGACTGCACCGCCTCGACGACGACTATGGCGTCATCCACCACCGTACCAATCACGAGCACCAGGGCGAACAGCGTTATCAGGTTGATACTGAATCCTGCCACTGCCATGAAAGCAAACGTACCAATCAGCGAAACCACGATACCCACCAGCGGAATCAGCGTGGAACGGATGTCCTGCAAGAAAACATACACCACCAGGATAACGAGGATGATAGCCTCAATCAACGTCTTCACCACCTCATGGATAGAAGCGAAAAGGAAGTCGTTGGAGCTCATCATCTGCGTGAGTTCTATGCCTTTCGGCAAGTCCTTGCGCACTTCATCCAGCAAGTTGTCGATGTTCTGGTTCACTTCCGTTGCATTGGAACCGGCCGTCTGGAACACCATGCAGGACACGCCGTTATGCCCGTCCATGCCGCCTTTGTAGGCATAGCTGTCCTTACCCAGCTCGATGTCCGCTATATCTTTCAGTTTCAGCACTTCGCCGTCTTCCGTAGAACGGATAACGATTTCACCGAATTCCTCCGGCGTGATGAGACGGCCTTTATACTTCATGGTATACTGGTAAGTCTCGTCCGAGTTCTCACCGAACGAACCGGTAGCCGACTCGATGTTCTGCTCGGCAAGCACTGCCGATACATCCGACGGAATCAGTTTATATTGCGCCATCACATCGGGTTTCATCCAGACGCGCATACTGTAGTCACCACCCATAATCATCATATCGCCCACACCTGAAATACGGAGTATCTGCGGCTTCAGGTTGATGCTGATATAGTTGGACAGGAAGTTTTCGTCGTAAGAGTCGTCGGGACTGTGCAGCGAAAACATCTGCAAAATACTGGTCTGGCGCTTCATGGTCGTCACACCCACCTGGGTAACTTCCACCGGGAGCTGTCCCGTAGCTTTGGACACACGGTTCTGCACGTTGACCGCCGCCATATCGGGGTCAGTGCCCTGCTGGAAATAAACGGTGATGGAAACCGTACCGGCATTGGTGGCGCTGGAAGTCATATAAGTCATGTTCTCCACACCGTTGATAGCTTCTTCCAGCGGTGCGATAACGCTCTTCTGCAATGTTTCCGCACTGGCACCGAAATAATTGGTGCTTACCATGACGGTAGGCGGGGCAATATCGGGATATTGTTCTACGGGCAGGGTAAACAGCCCGATGATGCCCAGGATGACAATCGTAATAGATATGACTGCCGA
>CAMTFK010000147.1 GCA_947071285.1 uncultured Bacteroides sp.
AGATACGGCTGATAGTAACCAGCTCCTCATCATTGATTTTAAGAATGTTGCAACGACGCATAGACTCGCAAAGTATCTCTTTCGTATAGAACCCCTGGCGGAGATTGATATCGAAAATCTTAATCTGTTCATCCCCGTCGGGCATCGTATCCAGAAAACGCTGGATAGTGGCACGACTCACCGGGCTGCGCTGTGCCAGCGAACCGAAACAAACCGCACGGGTGGAAAGAGCCAGGCGTTTCAGTTCGTCAGTAAAGGGAATGTTATCCCAAGCCACTCCTTCTTTGATCTCATAGCAAGGAACACCCACAGCATCCAGAGTTACCTGCACCGTACCTGTAGGATAATCCACCTGCTCTATCTGGCAAGCCAGCTTCTTTTGGGCAAATACATCCAATATTTCTTGGCCGTCGGCATCACGCCCCACGGCACTCACCACACGGCTGTCGAAACCAAACTGTGAAACATGATATGCAAAGTTGGCAGGCGCACCGCCTATTTTCTTTCCTTCGGGCAGCACATCCCAAAGTGCTTCACCCATTCCTACGATGATTTTATTCATGATACTCGATATAATTATGAATTATGGTTAGATATAAAGTTATTTTTTAATCTTCAAAGTATAATACAGCAGATATAGCACTCCGACAGTCATTACCGCTACCGCACCGCTCTGCCCTACCGCATCGCTTGCCAGTCCCATTGCCAACGGAAATACGGTTCCGCCGAAAAGTCCCATAATCATCAGACCGGAAACTTCGTTCTTCTTGCCCGGCATATACAGCAACGCCTGCGAGAAGACAATCGAAAAGATATTCGAGTTACCGAAACCTATCAACGCTATGCAAATATAAATAGTTGTTTTGGAATGGAAAGCAAAAAGCCCGATCATTGCAATCAACATCAGGAAACTACTGATGGCAAAGAACGACTTCGCATTCATCTTCCGCAGAATAAAAGAACCCGTGAAACAGCCTGCCGTACGGAAAATGAAATAAAGGCTCGTAGCAAATGCGGCGTCATCCAGTCCCATGCCCAGACGTTCCATCAGGATTTTAGGAGCGGTGGTATTCGTACCGACATCAATTCCCACATGGCACATGATGCCGATGAAAGAAAGCAAAATGAACGGTTTGCCCAACAAAGCCAGACACTGGCTGAACGTGGAAGGTTTTCCCTCCTCTTTCTCTTCGGTGATTTGCGTCTGTCCCAACAGTAAAACTGCAATTACAGCTATCACCATATAAATAGGGAACAGCACGCGCCAACCCATACCGAAGGACGGAATAGCCTGCGTAGCCCCCCACATGGCAATGTAAGGTGCAAGGAATGAGGCAATCGCTTTTATAAATTGTCCAAAAGTTAGGCTACTTGCCAGCCGGTCACCCCTGACAATATTAGAGAGCAACGGATTCAGTGAAGTCTGCATCAATGCATTTCCAATCCCCAATAAAGAGAAAGAAAGCAGCATCAACATATAACTATCACCGAAAACGGGTAACAAAAGGGAAGCGAATGTCACCACCAAACTAAGGAGTACCGTCTTTTTCTGTCCGATACGGCTCATCAACATACCCGTCGGTACGGAGAAAATCAAGAACCAGAAGAAAACCAGCGAAGGAAAAATGTTAGCCTGTGAGTCTGTCAGACCTAAATCGGCTTTTACATAATTGGAGGCGATGCCCACCAAATCGACGAATCCCATGGCGAAGAAACAGAACATCACCGGGACAAGCTTAGATAACGAAGAATTAGATTTCATTGTTCTATGGTATTAATTTAAGTATATTCCTGCTCGGGAAAGCACGTTGCAAAGGAAGCGAATCTTAAGACAATAGGGTATCACTTTTGTTACAAAGAGTAGCAATTATGATACGAAGCTCTTTTTTACGCCTATTTGAGAGCTATTATCTGTCTTTTTGTCTATTTTTGTGGGAGATTATACAAAGAAACTTTTTAAACAACAAGATGGAAACACTCTTTAATGGACGACTTAGCATCGAAGTCTCTGCACATGGAGCAGAACTATGCAGCATTTTTGCCAACGCAAAAGAATACCTGTGGCAGGCTGAACCGGAATTCTGGAAACGCCACTCACCTGTACTCTTCCCGATTGTAGGTAGCGTATGGGAAAACGAATACCGGAATGAAGGCTCTACTTATGTGCTCACGCAACATGGTTTTGCCCGCGACATGGAATTCAAATTAATATTAGAACAGAATGACGAACTGCGTTATCAACTGGTCAGCAACGAAGAAACGCTGAAGAAATATCCTTTCCCGTTCTGCCTCGAAATCGGTTACCGCATCCGCGACAAGAAAATCGACGTTATGTGGGAAGTGAAGAATACCGGAGAAAAAGAAATGTACTTCCAGATAGGTGCACACCCGGCATTCTATTACCCGGATTTCGATGCTGAAACTCAGGAACGGGGATTCTTCGGGTTCAACAAGAAAAGCGGATTGAAATATATCCTGATTTCCGAGAAAGGTTGCGCCGACCCGGACACTGAATACCCGTTGAAACTGACCGATGAACTTTTGCCATTGGATACACATACATTCGATAAGGACGCACTGATACTGGAAGGCAGCCAGGTGAGAAAGGTGACTCTATATAATAAGGAGAAGAAACCTTATCTTAGTCTGCATTTTGATGCTCCCGTGGTGGGGTTATGGTCGCCACCGGCAAAGAATGCTCCGTTTGTCTGCATAGAGCCGTGGTATGGGCGGTGTGACAGGGCACACTACACAGGTGAGTATAAGGATAAGGATTGGGTGCAGCATCTGCAACCCGAAGAAACGTTCAGAGGAAAATATACGATTGAGATAGAGGAATAAAAGAGAAACAGGACAATTTAAAGGTCTTCCCCGTACCCGGTCCGTATCAACTCCGTAGCAAGGCCGTAGCAAATTCGGTTCTATAGCTACGGAGATGATACGGAGTTGATACGGTTCGGGTACGGGGAAGAGGAAAAACAGAACATTCTTACGAATGTGTTTTCATCACAAATTTAGCTATTTCAGCTTATAAACCTGGAATGAACTTACCGTGTAGCTTCCACCTTTAGCATAGAAACTGATACGGTTATAAGGTTCCGAAGGAAATACCAGATTTGTCATCGCCAGACGTCCGTCGTCACCGAATATCTCGATACTGGACTTATCTACGAAGATACGTAGCTTCATCTCATAGTTATCTTCTATCGGAGCGAATGTTACCACGGGGAAATCCGGACTGAACGATACGATTCCGCTTTTGGTACGATCCATTGCAAACTTCTTCTCTACCAAATTATAGTAGATATCCACTTCTTCCCCTTTCGAGTTGAATAGTTGGAAACCAATGACTTCCGCATTTCTGTTCTTGATGGTCATCTCTATTTCATACGAACCGGTATTGTCAGCGAGAAGTTTATCCATATTATAGGTACGGTCTACTTTGAAAGAACGCTTCTTCTCCCCTTTTCCGCGTAACGTCAGGAGTTCACGCGAAGGAGATGACTTCAGATAAGTCTCGCCGTCCGAAGTATAAAGACTCAAATCGCGGGGAACGGAATTGCCACTGCGGTATTGCGTGGTCGGCACATTGTTGGCGTACTGCCAGTTGCTCATCCATGCCAAGGCTATATGGCGTCCTTCGGGAGCATTACTCCAGGTTACGGTAGCATAGTGATCTTTTCCCCAGTCCATCCACTTCGTCATTTTCGGGGATTCGTTCACAAAGGTCTTTCCGTCGAAGGTTCCTACAAAATATTGGGTAGCGCTACCGCCGAAAGGTCCTCCGGGGTTAATGTTGCAAATCAATACCCACTTTTTCAGTTCAGTGCCTTCGATGGGCAGTTCAATCAGATCGGGACACTCCCAGACACCGCCATGAGCACCCTGCCCCTCACCGAAACTACTTTCATAGGTCCAGTCTTTCAGGTTGGCAGAAGAGTAGAATTGCATTTCCTGACCTACGGCAAGCACCATAATCCACTTGTTGGTGGCATCATGCCAGAATACTTTCGGGTCGCGGAAGTCGCGTTGGGTGGAAGTCAGTATCGGATTGCGTGCATACTTCTTGAAGGTTTTCCCATTGTCAAGGCTATAAGCCATGCTCTGCACCTGGCGCTCGCTTGCCGAGGTATAGAAAGCGATGATGGCTCCGGCACCGAAACCTGCCGTATTATCTTTATCTACTACGCAAGAGCCACTGAAGATGGTGCCCAATGCATCGGGTGCAATGGCTACCGACTGGTGTTCCCAGGACACAAGGTCAACGCTGGTGGCATGTCCCCAATGCATATTTCCCCACATGGAACCATACGGGTTGTATTGATAAAACAGGTGATACACACCATCCTTATAGACCATGCCATTCGGGTCGTTCATCCATCCATATTGAGGGGTGAAGTGATAGAGCGGGCGGAAGTCTTCACGGTTGGCAGTGTCGAAAGTATCGGAAAGTTTCATCTCATTCCAGCAGATGGCCGTATCGGGGATGAGCTGGAAATTAAAGGAGAGTGATTGATTATCAAATCCGGAAAGATCCACCGGAACAAAATAATCTACTTTATTGATAGCCAGACGGACGTTCATGTTGCGCACTACGTCATTATTCGCAATCATATAGAGTTTAGCCTCCGGAGAAGTTTCTTCTACGGGAAGCAACAGGAATTTCTTTTGATTCTCAATCTGGACAATGCTCTGTCCGTCGCCTAAATGTTTAATCACGAAAGGAGGATTAATAGCCTGGCACGAGAAAACAGACCATACAGTACCTATTATAAAGGCGAAAGTCCACCGTGCTGTTAACAAATAGTTTTTTAGATTCATGATGTTTCTTGGTATTAAAAAAACAGTTAATAATTGGTTGCCCGGGAAAGCACTTTGCAAAGGAAGGGGTTTTCGGGGAAAGAAGCTGCCATTTATGTTTCATAAACTAACAAAATTGATACCAGAGGGGAGATTGAGGCAAGATTAGTTCATTTTTGTAGGGTTATGAATCAGTTACGAGCTACGGGCTACAAGCTACAAGTGCCTGCGCTATGTTCCGAAAGGCACTTGTAGCTTGTAGCTTGTAGCCTGTAGCTCGTAACTCTATTCCTTTCTGCACCATTCTGTATCAAATTTACCAGCATCCGAAACATAAATTACAGCTTCTTTCCCGAAAATCCCCTTTCTTTGCAACATCAAAACATGACTCGGGAAAGCCAGTTTTGAGAGGTAATCCACAGCGATTACAAACAAAGTAAACTATTAAATTAAAATCTAAAAACATGGAAGGCATAAAAAAATCACTTCTATTTGCACTATTTCTTCTGATGTGCACGCTTGCACAGGCGCAAAGCCTGACCGTACAAGGAAAGGTGGTTTCTAAGACCGATGGGGAGCCAATCATCGGTGCAACAGTAATAGAAACCAATCAGACCGCCAACGGCACCATTACCAATATCGACGGCGAATTTACATTATCCGTAGCCCAAGGTGCAGAGCTTACTATTTCTTATATAGGCTTCAAGACCGTGAATGTGAAAGCGCAAGTCTCATTGAGCATCACTCTGGAAGAAGAATCCGAAATGCTACAGGAAATTGTAGTCACCGGCTACACCACCCAACGCAAGGCCGACCTGACCGGAGCCATCTCCGTAGTCAGCATGGACGAAATTGCCAAGCAGAACGAAAACAACCCGATAAAGGCTTTGCAGGGACGCGTGCCCGGCATGAACATCACAGCCGACGGTAATCCCAGTGGAAACACCACGGTACGCATCCGCGGTATAGGAACCCTGAACAACAATGATCCTCTTTATATTATAGACGGTGTGCCCACCAAGTCGGGCATGCACGAACTGAACGGCAACGACATCGAATCCATTCAGGTACTGAAAGATGCCGCCTCAGCCTCCATCTACGGTTCGCGCGCTGCAAACGGTGTCATCATCATCACCACAAAGAAGGGTAAAGAAGGACAGGTGAAAATCAACTTCGACGCATCCGTCGCCGCTTCCATGTACACCAATAAGATGGAAGTGCTGAACACGGAAGAATATGGCCGCGCCATGTGGCAGGCTTACGTGAACGAAGGACAGGACCCCAATACCAATGCACTGGGTTATAAATACAACTGGGGGTATGACTCCAACGGTTATCCCCAACTGAACGGCATCAGCATGTCCAAGTATCTGGATTCCGCCAATACGGTACCGGCTGCCGACACGGACTGGTTTGATGAAACGACACGCACAGGTGTAATCCAGCAATACAATGTTTCTGTAAGCAACGGTTCGGAGAAAGGTTCCTCTTTCTTCTCTCTGGGATATTACAAGAATCTGGGTATCATCAAGGACAGTGACTTTGAACGTTTCTCCGCCCGCATGAACTCCAGTTATAATCTGATTGGCAAAGTGCTGACTGTGGGAGAGCATTTCACCTTGAACCGCACTTCGGAAGTACAGGCACCGGGTGGATTCCTGCAAAATGTATTGCAGTTCAACCCTTCACTGCCGGTGCGTGACATCAACGGAGAATATGCAGGCCCGGTAGGCGGATACCCCGACCGTGAAAACCCGGTGGCACGTCTGGAACGCAACTCCGACAACCGCTATACTTACTGGCGCATGTTCGGTGACGCCTACATCAACCTGAATCCTTTCAAAGGATTCAATGTACGTTCCACATTCGGACTGGACTATGCACAGAAATCGCAACGCATCTTCACTTACCCGATTACCGAAGGCAACGTGGCAAATGACAAGAATGCCGTGGAAGCCAAACAGGAACACTGGACGAAATGGATGTGGAATGCCATTGCTACCTATAATCTGGAAATCGGCAAGCACCGCGGTGATGCCATGATCGGTATGGAGCTGAACCGTGAAGATGATATTCACTTCTCCGGTTATAAAGAGGATTACGCCATCCTGACTCCCGACTATATGTGGCCGGATGCCGGTTCGGGCACTGCCCAGGCTTACGGTGCCGGTGAAGGTTATTCGCTGGTTTCCTTCTTCGGAAAACTGAACTATACATATGATGATAAATATCTGTTCTCTGTAACGGTTCGCCGTGACGGTTCTTCACGTTTCGGCAAGAACAACCGCTACGCCACGTTCCCTTCCGTATCGTTGGGATGGCGCCTGAACCGTGAGAAGTTCATGCAGGACCTCACCTGGATAGACGATTTGAAAATCCGCAGTTCATGGGGACAGACCGGTAATCAGGAAATCGCCAACATCGCCCGCTACACGATTTACGTTCCCAACTATGGTGTGACGGAATCAGGCGGTCAGAGTTACGGCACTTCTTACGACATTGCCGGAACCAATGGCGGAAGCATTCTTCAATCCGGTTTCAAGCGCAACCAAATCGGTAATGACAACATCAAATGGGAAACAACTACACAGACCAACCTGGGTATCGACTTTTCCCTATTCAAACAAAGCCTGTACGGTTCGTTCGACTGGTTCTACAAAAAGACAACGGACATCCTGGTGCAGATGGCAGGTATCGCAGCCATGGGCGAAGGTAGCAACCAATGGATCAATGCCGGAGAGATGAAAAACATGGGTGTGGAGCTCAACCTCGGTTATCGCAACCAGACTTCATTCGGATTGAAATATGACCTGAATGCCAACGTCTCCACCTACCGGAATGAAATCACCAAACTACCCGCCACCGTAGCAGCCAACGGTACTTTCGGCGGTAATGGCGTACAAAGCGTTATCGGTCATGCCAACGGTTCGCAGGTGGGTTACGTGGCCGACGGTATCTTCAAATCGCAAGAGGAAGTTGACAACCATGCCACCCAGGAAGGTGCCGGAGTGGGACGTATCCGCTGGCGCGACCTGGACAATAACGGCATCATCAACGAGAAAGACCAGAAGTGGATATACGACCCGACGCCTGCATTCAGCTATGGTCTGAATATCTATCTTGAATACAAGAACTTCGACCTCACCATGTTCTGGCAAGGCGTTCAGGGAGTAGACGTAATCAGTGACCTGAAAAAAGAAACAGACCTTTGGAGCGGCCTCAACATCGGTTTCCTGAACAAAGGTAAACGGGTACTCGATGCCTGGTCTCCGACTAACCCGAATTCTGATATTCCGGCACTGTCGCGCAGCGATATAAACAATGAAAAACGTGTTTCAACTTATTTCGTAGAGAATGGCTCGTTCCTGAAACTGCGCAATATACAGATAGGTTACAATGTTCCGAAAGCCTTCTCCCAAAAGCTGAAAATGGACCGTCTGCGCTTCTATGTAAGTGCCCAGAACTTGCTGACCATCAAGAGCAAGGAGTTTACCGGAGTAGACCCGGAGAATGCCAACTATGGTTATCCTATCCCGATGAATCTGACTTTCGGCGTTAATGTAGGTTTCTAAATCAATAAATCAATTACTTATGAGAAAATTAATATATACAGCAGTTTTAGGTCTTTCCCTGATGTGCGGCAGTTGCACAGATTTTCTGGAAGACCAGCTCCCCCAGGGAACCATCAGCGATGAACAACTGAAGGACCCGGCTTACATCGACAATCTGGTAATCTCCGCTTATGCCGTGTGGATTACCGCCGAAGATATCAACTCTTCTTTCTCCATGTGGAACTACGACGTACGCTCGGACGATGCCTACAAAGGTGGAAACGGTACGGAAGACGGTGACGTATTCCATGCACTCGACATCTCGCAAGGTATCATGACTACGGCATGGAACATCAGCGACATGTGGCAACGCCTGTACAACTGTATCTCACGCGTCAACACCTCCCTGCAACTTCTGGAACAGGTGGACGAAAGCACCTATTCACTGAAACAACAGCGCATTGCCGAAATGAGATTCCTGCGTGCCCACGGACACTTCCTCCTGAAACGTCTGTACAAGAAGATTCCGTTTGCCAATGATGCCAACCTGTCGCCGGAAGAATACAATTACCTTTCCAATACTACCTATAGCAACGACGAAGGCTGGCAGCAGATTGCCGACGACTTCCAGTTTGCATACGACAACCTCCCCGTGAAGCAGGCCGACAAGGGACGTCCTGCCAAAGCCGCCGCGGCAGCTTATCTGGCTAAGACTTATCTCTATAAAGCTTATCACCAAGACAATGCGGACAACCACGAAGTGACGAGTATCAGCACGGAAGACCTGGTGAAAGTGGTGCAGTACACGGACAAAGCCATCATGTCGGCAGGCGGCTACGGACTGGAATCTGACTTTCAGAATAACTTCCGTCCGGAACCTCAGTACGAGAATGGCGTTGAATCTCTGTGGGCCATGCAATACTCCATGAACGACGGTACCAAAAACGGTAACTGTAACTGGTCCTACGGTTTGATTGTTCCCAATATTCCGGGTGTCACCGATGGCGGTTGCGACTTCTACAAACCCAGCCAGAATCTGGTGAACGCATTCAGGACAGACGCCAACGGATACCCGCTGCTGGATGCTTTTAACAGCCGTGATTACAATTCACAGTCCGATTATGCCGACCCGCGCCTTTTCCTCACGGTAGGTATGCCCGGATTCCCGTATGAGTTCAATAAGAAGTATATGATGGACGAATCGACTACCTGGAGCCGCAGCAACGGACTTTATGGCTACTATGTCACCCTGAAACACAATGTAGACCCTGATGGCGGTTACCTTATCAAAGGTTCCTGGTGGGGTTCTCCGATGAACCGTATCGTTCTGCGCTACTCGGACGTACTATTGATGCGTGCCGAAGCACTAATCCAACTGAACGACGGACGCACCAGCGAAGCCATCGACCTGATAAACGAAGTGCGCAACCGTGCCAAACAAAGCACGGCAGCCATCGCCGACTACGAAATGGAATATGGTGTACGCTTCAACGTGCAGCCCTATACGGGAAGTTACTCGCAGGCGGATGCCCTGAAATTGCTGAAGTTTGAACGCCGTGTAGAGCTGGCTTTGGAATCGGAACGTTTCTTCGACCTCGTGAGATGGGGGGAAGCAGCAGAAGTGTTGAACAAGTTCTATGCCGAAGAAGCTGCCGACTGCACCATCTACACCAATGCGTCATTCACTAAAAACAAGAATGAGTATCTGCCTATTCCGTTTGCACAGATGAGCGCCAGCAATGGAAACTATTCACAGAATTGCGGTAACTGGTAACCTTTTAAAAACAAGAATATCATGAAATCAATATTGAATAAACTAAATACGCTTCTCCTGGGCACTGCACTGGTGTTCACCCTCCCAGGATGCAGCGATGACAATAAATCCAACCTTCAACTGGACGGCGACACATGGCTGACCGCCTTTGAACTGGATGAGAATTATGCAGGGGCAATCGACCGGACAAACAAGACCATAACCGTAGCAGTTCCTGAGGTGTATGACACGGATGCAATGAAAGTCACGGGTATTGAAGTGTCCGAAGGCGCCGTAGCTTCGGTAAAGACGGGCGATGTGCTGAACTTCTCGTTTCCGCAGGTGGTAAAAGTGACCAACGGAGATGTTTTTCTGGATTATACGGTCAACATCAAGCATGATGAAGCCAAAATTCTTTCATTCAAGCTGAATGATGCATACGCCGGAGTGATTGACCAAAGCAAACGCACCATTACCGTGCGCATCCCCAGTACGGTGGATGTAAGAAACCTGGTTCCTGTAATCAGCACTTCGGCAGGAGCGGTAGTTATGCCGGCATCCGGTCAGGCGGTCGACTTTACCAACCCTGTGGAATTCACTGTTTCGTATAATACCGCAACTGCCGTTTATACGGTTACGGTTATCCCTACCGATGCTCCAAGTGCCGTATATATAGGCTTGGCAGCAACGCTGGATGAACTGAACCCGGAAGAGAAAGAGGCGGCCACCTGGATGCTGAACAATGTTGCCAACGCACAGTACATCTCCTTTGCCGATGTGCAGGCAGGACGGGTTGACCTGAGCGAATGCGAACTCATGTGGTGGCACCTGCACATAGACGGCGGTATCGACAATATGGATAAATTTGATAATGCAGCTCCTGCGGCAGTCAGCGCATTGGTGAAGATGAAGGAACTGTATAACAACGGTATGAATCTGCTGCTCACCCGCTACGCTACCTATTATGCTGCCAAGCTGGGTGCTACCCTGGACGGCAACAACCCGAACAACTGCTGGGGACAATCGGAAGAAAGCGGTGAAATAACCGGTGGTGCCTGGAACTTCTTCATCCAGGGACACGAGTCCCACCCACTCTATCAGAACCTGATAATGAACAGTGGCGAAACGGACAAGGTCTACACCTTCGATGCCGGCTACCGGACAACCAACAGCACGGCACAATGGCACATCGGTTCCGATTGGGGAGGCTATGCTACGAATGAAGTATGGCGTACCAACCATGGCGGCATCGACCTGGGTTATGGCGGCGACGGAGCCATCGTGGCATGGGAATATCCGGCAGATGGCACCAGAGGCGGAATTATATGTATCGGTTCGGGATGCTATGACTGGTATGCTTACGGTGTAGACG
>CAMTFK010000148.1 GCA_947071285.1 uncultured Bacteroides sp.
CCACAACACTATCCTCTTCGTCGGCAGCGTCAGATGTGTATAAGAGACAGTGTATCAGGTGCTCCCTGGAGTCAGACTATTATTTCACATATTATGCAGAAAGAGTATGACCGGAGAAATATAAACATGAAAGTGGAATATATGAATATTCTGACTATTGGAACACCCGAAATTCTGAGACAATATAAAGAAAACCTGTTTTCTACTTATGGGGAAAATCCTCCGAAAGCAGTATTGATGCTGGGCAATGCCCCCTTATTGTTGCGGGATGACATGCGAAAACATTGGGGAGATGTGTCTTTGATCGTATGTGCCGAAAGTGAATACGTGGGACCGGATACCACTTATATTTATAATCAGGTTGTTCCGGCGCAGGACCGGATTTCCCTAAAGGAATTACGCGAAGAGTACAATATGACTTTTATGCAAGCGTATTCTTTTATTCCGCAGAATATACAACTGATGCACCGCATGCTTCCGGAGATGAAAAGTGTGTTGCTAATTGGCGATCAGACGGATCGTGATATTGATTACGATCAGCAGGTCCGGGAATTTATCAGAACAGAATATCCTGATTTGGGCTATAAATACCTATCCGCCGGTAATTGGAGTTCCGACCAGTTGCTGGACACGTTGCGTCAGGTTTCTCCGGATGAAACGGGAATACTGTTTGCTTCGTGGTTCCATAAACGAATGTTTGCAGGCAATATGGTGTTGATGGCCAACTCTTATAAAGTGATAGCCAATTCTTCTATGCCCAGTCCGTTTTTTGCTTTGTCGGCTTCTTTATCGAGTATTGAAGAAGACGGCAACATAATAGGAGGATGTGTCTATGACATGGACCTGTATTGTGAGGAAATTGTAAAAGCGATTGATGCCATAGTGGATGGGAAGCAGGCACGTGACATTGCTTTGTATGACCCGAAGCCGGTTGTTATCTTCAATTATCCCTATATGGTGGACTTTGGCTTATTGCCGGAGAACTGTCCGGCGGGAACTATTTTTCTGAATGCTCCACCTACTTTTATGCAAAAGTATCAGTCTTCTATTGCAGTGGGTGGGGTGTTCTTATTGTTGACTGTGCTCTTTTTCCAGTTCCGGAGAAATAAAATTTTGGAACGGCTCCAGCAAGTGGAACAGAACCAACGCTTTACCCATACCAAACTGGCTATGGCATTGGAGGTGGTTGATCTGCTTCCCTGGCAATGGGATTTACTGACGGATGAGATTACCTATAGTTCGTACACGCCAATAGAACCGGGTAAGGAAGCCATATCAGAGATGACTTATTCTATCGGTATGCAGGATTATCTTACTCATATTTGCGAGGAAGACAGGGAACGCCTTCGGAAGGTTTTTCAGGATATACGCTCTAATAAAATCAAAGAGCTCCGGGAAGAATTCCGTATCCACCGTCACGACGCTATGGAACAGGAAATTGATTGGATGGAGGCTCGCGGTTTTGTAGAAGAGTATGATGAAAAAGGCAATCCCTTGATGGTAGTCGGTTCTTCATTGTTTATAACAGAACGTAAGGCAGCAGAGCGGGAACTGATTGCCGCCAAAGAACATGCTGAAGAATCCAATCGGCTGAAATCAGCTTTTCTTGCCAATATCAGTCATGAAATCCGTACTCCGCTGAATGCCATCATCGGCTTCTCAAGCATATTGACAATGACAGAAGATGAAGAAGAAAAGAAGGAATATGTCGGCATCATTGAGAAGAATAATGGGATTCTATTGCAACTCATCAATGATGTCCTCGATTTATCCAAGATAGAAGCAGGAGCGCTGGACTTGCATTATTCGGAATTTGAATTGAATGAAATACTGATAACTCTTAAGGAAGTGATAGACTCACGTTTGCAGGATGGAGTTGAACTGATCTTTGAGCCTGGAATGCACGACAACTATCTTGTTTTCTCGGATCAGAATCGATTACAGCAACTTGTTTTGAATTTCCTGACCAATGCCAGTAAATTCACTTCAAGTGGCAGCATCCGTTATGGATATGAAGTTCGTGAAAAGGATATTTATTATTATGTGACAGATACGGGTACCGGAATTCCAGAGGATAAACTGCAATTTGTTTTCGATAGGTTCATAAAACTGGATAGCTTCAAGCAAGGCACCGGTTTAGGCCTTCCCATCTGCCAGCTTATCATTCAAAATATGGGTGGTGAAATAGGAGTTGAGTCTACTTTGGGAAAAGGGTCTACCTTCTGGTTTACACTTCCCCTCAAACTGGAACAGTAAGAGGGGAGAGTGTTCCTTTATATGACAGCCTTGTTTTCGATTAAATTTTTTAGTCGTATCAAGGCTTCTATGTAGTAATAATCTGCATAGATGATGGCAGCATCTATTTCCGAATTATTCGGCAGATGCCCGGTAGAGTGGAGGAGGAATGCAGGTTTGCTTTTGCCGCATTGATATTGGTCCGAACTCAGACTTGTCAGCATTTTTATGGCCGCATCTTTGTATTCTCGACTTTTATTCTCCGGTAGATAGGTGGATAATTCCAGCAAGGCTGAAGCTGTTACGCAGGCAGCAGAAGCATCACGCGGAGCGTTCGGAATGCCGGGGTCGTCAAAATCCCAGTAAGGTACATAGTCTTCCGGTAATCTTTGCAGATACACGTCCGTAACTTTTTGTACGAAGTCCAGATAACGCGGATCGAGAGTTTCCCGATAGACAACTGTGTAGCCATAGATGGCCCATGCTTGTCCGCGCGCCCACATGGTGTTGTCTGCATATCCCTGATGGGTCACTCCTTTGATAAAGTCTCCCGTCAGTGTATCGTATACGGCTACATGATAAGAAGTGTAATCCGGGCGGAACTGATATTTCATTGTCTTGTCGGCATGTGATACGGCAATATCCGCCAGATATGGATTGCCACCGTTTTTGGCAGCCCAGAAGAGCATTTCCAGGTTAATCATGTTGTCCATGATTGTATTGTGTCCGCCAAACATTTCTACATTTCTCGGCCAGGAAAGAATGGTTCCTACGCGTGGTCTGAACAATGTGGCCAATGAGTCCGCCGTATCCAGGATAATCTGTTTATATTCCGGATTGTGCGTCAGGCGGTAGCCGTTGCCGTAGCTACAAAAGATTAGAAAACCCAAATCATGGTCGTATGCCGGAATCTGCGACAGGAATTTTAATGATTCGGTGAATTTCTCCGCTTGTTCTTTGAGGGCTGCTTTGTCTGTATATTCATAATCATACCACAATATTCCCGGCCAGAATCCACTGCACCACTCATCTTTTGTCGCTTTTCTGCAATGCCAGATGTTGAGGCTATCCATGATGTTGCGGGGCATCATGGTGTAATCGATTGTGCCATCAGCTCCCTTGAGTTCGGTCAAAGTGCGCTGTACCTGGTCATTGCAGTAGTCCAGCGTCTCATAGACGTCAATACCCGTTTCTTTGTCAGGCATGTTGCAAGCTGAAAGCAGGCACAAGCATGCACCGAACAATAATCCTTTTGTTTTCATATAATCAGTTCTTTTTATTTGTCAATACGAAACCAGTCAGCATCTACCCATCCTCTTTCCTTACCGTAAGGGGTTGTACTGAATAATCCTACTTTAGCGCCTATCCATTTTCCCTGCCGTGCAGTGAAAGGTGTACCGGCTGTTTTATATTTCTTTCCATCCAGGCTGTAATAGAAGTGGCAGATGCCACCTTTACCGACTTTCACCCGCAGGTAGATATCTCTTTCATAGTTCGAAAATAACCCAGCCTCATACTGACGGCTGGCGGGTATTTCCGCTAAACAGGTGACTGTTTCAGGTGTTTTTTGTTCTGCGTCTTTGCATGTCACTTGTTTCAGTATAAATTTATCTCCCTCTTTTTCTACGCCTATGTAGCAATAATCCCATCCCATCACAATCAGTCCCGATTGTTGTCCGTCCATTTTGGCAGAAACCTTTAGCTTAGTGGTTGCGGTAAATTCTTCAGCCATGAACTTTTGTAGTAGCAGGTTGGGCACTTCCCAGAAATTTACAAAATCTTTAGAAAGAACATGCCCATAGATACGCATAAAACCGAGGTCGGAAGTAAATCCGAACGTATCCTGATAATTGGCATGCCATTCCCATTGCAGTCCCAGCCGACGGGTGTTGAATTCATCACTTTCCACTGGTGTTTCTACAGGATGGCTTTTGCCTACATTCGGTTTCTGATAGCGGGTAACGGGTTCACCGCAGCCGTCACCATCTTTGTCTTCGCCTATTACGGGCCAGTCATTCACCCATTTCATCGGGTTCAGGTGAACCACACGTCCGTACATGGCCTTGTCCTGAAAATGAACGAACCAGGATTCGCCGGTCGGTGTGTCTACCCATGCACCTTGATGCGGACCGTTAATCTCCGTGTTACCCTGAGCCATGACGATTTTCTTCTCGTACGGACCGTACACGTTGCGTGAACGCAACACCAACTGCCATCCGGTAGCTACGCCTCCCGCAGGTGCGAATATGTAATAATACCCATTTCGTTTATAGAGTTTGGGGCCTTCCACCGTATGGTTCACCCCGTCGTTTCCATCAAATACCAATACCGGTTCACTGATGACTTCGGTTCCTTCCGCATTCATTTCGCATACGGTGACGACACTGTTGAATGCTGCCCGGCTTCCGGCCCAGGCATATGCCAGATACACTTTCCCGTCTTCATCCCAAAGGGGAGCTGGGTCTATCATTCCCCGTCCGGCTTTCACCAGTACGGGCTTTTCCCATTCTCCGGCAGGGTCTTTGGTCTTTACCATAAAGATGCCGTGGTCGGGGTCGCCCCAGTAGATGTAGAATCCTCCGTTGTGATGGCGGATGGATGGAGCCCATACGCCTTTGCCGTGCTGAGGAGAATTGAAGAAATCTGTAGGCTCGATCTCTTGCAGGGCATAGCCTGCATACTTCCAGTTCACCAAATCCCGGGAATGAAGAATCGGCAATCCCGGAGCGCATCCGAAGCTGGAAGCTGTCATGTAGAAATCTTCACCAACAGCGCAAACATCCGGGTCGGAATAATCAGCATGCAGCACAGGGTTTATGTAGGTGCCGTCTTTCTGGTCGGCTACCCAAACCTTGGATACATATTGAGCTTCCGCTTGCCAGCATGAGGCACATAATGCAGTTACGAATAGAAGTATCTTTTTCATCCTTAATTACCTTAAAATAAAAACATCCTGAAAACAACTCTTTTTACCTTAAAAAATCTTCTACCTGATTCATCCATGTTAGAGTCTTATATCGCTTATTAATACGATTAAGTGCTTATGTCCACTCAATGAAAAAACAGCTTTTATAATTTTTGTCCTTTGTAGGCCTTGTATTTCTTCATCTCTTTTCCGTCGACCGGTATAAGGCGTATGGCAGCTCCACCGCTGGGTTTCAACTGAAACTTCATGGTCTGGGTGCTCTTGACTAACAGATAAGTACACTTCACCTGTGTTTTGGTTTTCACTTTCTCACCTCCGTCTGTGTAGATGCAGGCAAGGTAAGTTTTATCCTTATCCAGGAAAGAGAGAGAGACGTTCTTGGCAGAACCGTTATTGTTTGTTAGGAGTGCAACGAACCATTCCTGTCCTTTGCGACGTGCCATGGTGATGTTTTTGCCGGGTGCTCCGTCCAGTACCTTTGTATCGTCAAATACGGTTTGCAGGTTCTCGAACCATTCAATCTCCGGTTCACCATTATAAAATGACGGTTTGTCGTACCAGAAGATGGTTTGCAACGGACTGTAGAAGACGAGTGAGGCTGCCAGTTGATGGGCATGCGTGGTCTTCAGCCGCTTGTCGTAGTAACAGATGGTATAGTCGGCTGCACCGTTGATCATGCGGGTGAAAGGTAATGTCACATTGTGAGTTGCATCGGGAAATTCTTCGTTACCGCAGATTCCTTCCTGTGTCAGTAGGTTGGGGTATGTGCGGCTGAAACCGGAGGGGCGGTATTCATCGTGAATATTTATCAGCAGATGGTTTTCGGCTGCCAGGCGTACCATATCGTGCATCCATGTAGCCCAACGATGGCTGGCATATTGCACAAATCCGGATTTCACGCCGACAATTCCCCATTGGCGGAGCAGTGGAAAAAGTTCCCGCATTTGTTTCATCAGCGCATGCTGGTTGACGTATACCCAGATGCCTACGCCTTTTTCTTTGCCGTATGCTATCACGCGAGGCATATCCAGTTTGGCAACTACTTTGGTGGCGTCACCGTCGTGTGAGGTGCAGGGCATATACCATTGCCAGTCGAAGAGCATGTAGGGAATGTTGTGTGCTGCACAGAAATCTATGGTTGCAATGGCTCCTTCAGTGGTGATGGTGGTTTCACGCATTATCTTGCCCGGTTTCACCCAGGAAGCAGCATCCGGTATTTCACAGGGCGGATTCAGATTCTGGATGATGTCGTTGTGTTCCAGCAACTCTCCGGGTTTATCGGCTACCATGATAATCTTCCAGGGAGTGGCGTAGTAGGTCACTACGTCTACGGGACTGTACATGACGGAAGTCAGCGTATTCTTTTTATCCGTGGAGGCAAGATACTTTGTGAGGCACCAGTCGTCTACATCAGCATCGGCCAGTGCCGCCCATGTTCCGTTGGGGAGTTCCAGAGTCAGCGCACGTTCCACCGGATGCTTGATGTCGTTGATATCCAGATATTCGAAGAAAGCCTGTGCCCATTGTTCCGTCCATGCTTTCGTACCTTCGGGGAGTGTGTACTCGGTCAGATCTCCTACGACTTTATGGAAGATGGCTTTCGGGTGTTCGGGAAAAAAGTAACGGAAAGCAACGCCTTCGTCATAAGCACGCACCTCGATGTTGAGGCGGTATCCGGAATTGTCTTTCTTGGATAAGTAGAGGGTGGCTGCCTTATAATGGTCGTGCACCGTACTGCGCTCACCATAAAGAGGGTGCCACGTGATGTTGGTTTCGGGCTGATAGGCTACGGAGTCTACTTCCAGGTTATCCATCCAGCACGCAGGCTGCTTGAGGTCTCTTGCTCCGAGAGCCATCTCCCAGATGCGATTGTCCAGTTCCAGTCCGGCACGGGATTCATTGATTACGGAGTTACCTTTGTAGTCCACCCGGTAATAGAGTTCGTTCACTGACGGTGACACTTGTTTCTGGTAGAATGCAATTTCCTGTGTTCCGTTGGGAGATGTCAGCTTTAGTTCCTTTGTGTTCCCTGCAAGGAGAGTTGAACTGAAAGCCAGCATCATGATTGCTGAGTTTATATTCTTCATGATCTTCATACGTATTGTTTTTATATAAATACGGTTTACCGGAAGAATATACTCAATGGATAGGTAATTAATTAATCTTATACTTAACGATAGATGAAAAAACTCCGTTCCACAGGTTCGGCAGTCTGAATCTTTCTGGCATGACCGTATTGCCATGCTACGACTGTTACCTTTAGCGGAAACTTGCTGCGTGGCGGAATAGAGGTGAATATCAGCTTGTCGTCTGCAATTTCTGCCGGTCCTTCCTTCACATAATAGTAGACAGGCAAACCGCAGTCGGAAGTGGCATGAAGCGGAATAGACTCCGTCCCTTCTTTCACGTCATCAATACCGGGGAAAAGGATGTGTTGGCGTTTACCCTCCGTATTGCGGTAGGGGATGCGGAAACTGAATTCCTGCACGGTACTTTTATAGCTCTTATCGCCGTCATTACTTGCCAGCAAGCAAATATCACCGGTACGGCGCGTGTTGTACATTCCCATGCGATAGAAACGGACGGTAAAAGTAGTGTCATTCACTTTCTGTACGGGGCCGCAGATGCGGGTTATCTCGGGTGGAGTTGAGGCGTGTTCGTCGGACAATGCAGTATGCAGGCTGTCCGTATATACGGCTTTCAGATGAAAGGTCAGACCATCCTCTTCGGGCAGGAAGCGGGCGGAAATACGTACATGGGACTGAGGGTTATAACTGAGTAGTTGTCCACTTTGCATGAAACCGAGATATTGTGGTTTCTTTCCCCGTTCCTGCCGATAACGTTCTTCTGTAATTTCTGCCATTTCCCGGTCAAAGTACCAGAAAGCATCATGCGGGTCACCTTTGTATTGTGTGTAGGGCGCCGCCTTAGCCCGTTTTTTCTGATTGGGGTGCCAGCGTTCGGCAAGCCACCCTTCCTGTGGATTCACTTTTTTTAGTTGCATTGGATCACCTTTCTCTGTTGTTTCAGGCAGGCGGTATTTCAACGCTTTTTTTAGAAAGAGGGCAATGTATGCGGCTGTGCGGTCGGCTATATCAAAGTGTCCCCGTCCTGCATCACATAGGAAAGAGATACAGCTTTCAGGATACATCATGCGGAATGCCAGAGCCGGATTAACACGGGCTTCCCACCATTCATATTCTCCTTCAATCATAAGGCCGGGGATGCCGTCGATATTGCGGTTTCGTCCCCATTCCAGGTTCTCCCGTCCATATCCGGTAAGATTGGTACGCGGGGCGTCGCCGTGGAAAGAAATCACAGCTAATGTACGTTCTGGATTCCAGGCGGCAAAGTTCCAGGGAAAGGTGGCCATGGCAGAGTGTCCGAAAGGGATAACGGGTGCATCTTTCAGTTCACTGTAACCACTGACGGATGCGAGGTCTTCCAGCATCTTGTCGAATACCTCCTGGCTTCCACTTTTCACGTCCCATTGCTGGTCCCAGCCGGGAGTAATCCATACGAGTCCGATGCCGGCTTCCGCCATCTCTTTACGGAACAGGGGATTTTCGAACAGAGTTTCTTCGGTCATGTTATGAGTGCCCACCATGACGGCTTTCACTCGGTTGCAATCGGAAGGTATCCATAAAAATGCTTGTGGGTGGTAGTTTGTTTCTTTGGATATAATTCCGGGTATTTGTACGGACCATTGCCATTCGGCGGCAGTCAACTTGGAAAATGAGAGGATAGCAAATATCAATACTAAATAAAAACGATACTTCATCATATCTTCTTTTTGTTATTGTGCCGCCTACCGGTTAGCGGCAGGGCGGCATGATGTGAGTAAAAGGTAAAACCCACAGAGAGAGATTAAAAGAACAGTTTTTTTCATCTGTGATGTTCTCTTGTTTATTTTATCGGTATCTGTCATTCTGATGTACTTATTCGGTTTTTAAATCCCAATATACAACGTAGCGCTGGCGATGCAAATCATACAGAGGCTTTAAAAGCGTACCTTGCTGATTCCTGAATTCCAGGCTCTTCCCTGTGCGTTGCAGGCAACGTTCAGGATGTTTCAGGTCTACCTGCAATGTGGTGTTTAACCCTGCCGGAATGTGATAATTATAGGTGTAGTAGTCATTGTAAAGCTCCGGGTTGGAGAAAGGAGCCGGAGACTGCATTCCTTCAGTACCGAGTTCACCCGCTAATACTAACGGACCATATATCAATGCGCCCTTCTGAGGATTATCGGGAGTGGTTTCCAACTGTATTTCCATTGGATAATTGGCCTCAATCTTGTCTCCGTCTTTCCATTGGCGTGTCACGGCAATGTATGAACCCGGTTTTTGTTTTACAGAAACCCGTTTGCCGTTAACCTTGACTGTCACCTTCTTGCTCCATGATGGATAGCGCAGATACACGGTGGTTTCTACCGGCTTTTTCGCATGGATGGTCAGTGCCGTTGTTTCTTCTGCCGGGAAGGCAGTTTCCTGGCGGATAATCATTTCTTTTTCTTCCCAGTTTACCTCTGAAGGGATGAAGAGATTCACATAAATACCTTTATCATTATGGTAATAGATTGCTTCCCCATATTTGGCATGGTTTTCGAATCCGCTACCTACACAACACCAGAAAGAGTTCTCCTGTGTGCTGTACACTTTGTGCGAGCCGGACAGTAGGGGTAGGAAGTAAGTCACCATTCCGGTTTCAGGGTCTTGCTGTCCTAAGATATGGTTATAGAGTGCCCGTTCGTAGTAGTCGGCTATGGAGGCATCTCCTGTCCAACAGAACAGGTGACGGCTTAATTTCAGCATATTGTATGTGCAACATGTTTCTCCGGTATATCCGGTGAGGTGTTTGGAGAACTGTTTCGGATCGAAGAAGTGTTCCTTGTCACTGCTGCAACCGGGGGCAAAAGTATGATGATTAATCATAGTGTGCCAAAAGAAGTCAGTTAGTGTACGGCTTTCTGCACTTTGCGTCAGCTCATAGTTACGGGCTTCGGCCAGAACCTTGGGGATGAAAGTATTGGTGTGTTTGGTTCCCAAGTCATCACGTTGTTCTTTTAAGGGATCGATAACATCATTATGATAGAAAAAATCGGCGAGCCAACGGTAACGCTCGTCGCCTGTAATGGCGTAGAGATTATAGAAAGACTCGTTTACACCGCCGAACTCGTTCCGTATCATTCTCTTCCGGGTAGTTTCATCCAGAGGCTTTAGCTTGTTATAAGCCCAGTCGCCCATACGGGTCACAACATCGAGCGCCTGTTTGTTGTCTGTATAGAGATATTGGTCAATTAATCCTGAGAAGAGTTTATGGAGAGTGTACCAGGGTGCCCATACGCCTGTACCCCGTATATTCCTATTAATCAACTCTTCCGGATAAGCACTGAGATATCCGTTTCCCAACGCTGTCTGTACTTCGGCCAGCCCATTGACCAGACTGTCACCTTTCAGTTTGAATATCTCACTTCCGGTAGCCGCATACATTAATGCATAGGCTGATAGCAGATGTCCTGCGGTGTGTCCTCGCAGTTCGCAGTCAAGAGATTCCCAACCGCCTAGTTTCTTTACAGTCATGTATCCGCCTTCGCGTCCGGCAAATACGCCTGCATTGGTGCGAAAGCTGTGTAGCAGACGATTGGTGGCTATCGAGGTCATCCAGACAGAGTCCCGCATCATGTTATCGCGGAAGCGGCTCGGAAGCAGACGTACATCTTTTAAATCAAAACTCTGAACCTGCATCGGAGCTACGGTTTCCTTTTTCATCTTTCCGGTGTGCTGTCCGGGATAGATGGATTGGGCGGAAAGTTCGGTTGATAGAACCGCACAGATCGTCATTAAGATTAAATTCTTATTTCTCATAATTTATTTGTTAATTCTTTCTTGTTTTTATGATATTAATACGAACGAAGAATCGGATTTACTCAAATAAACCAAGGTTATAAGTCCAACAAGAATTTATCTGTATTTCAATACTGTATTGCGGCTTCCGTTATCGTAGAAATACTTCTTTCAGTTGTTCCGTCGTGCAAACGAAGCACGACAAGGACCGCACCAGGTAGCCCATACATCGATAAAGATCACTTTACCCGGGTATAAGTCAGTAATTTCCTTAAAGGTGCGTACACTGTCCGTATTCAATATATGAATGTCTTTCGGAAGTTCGGTTTCATTGAACGCTTTGTTCTTCTGTATCGCTGTTTCTAATTTCGGCATCAGTACGCTTTGGGGATATAATGTCTTGAACTCCTCATACAATGCAGGAATACCGTTTGCAAAATATTCGCGGCTTT